>JAKITM010000027.1 GCA_021648045.1 Lysobacterales bacterium | reverse complement strand
GCCAAAATAATCAATATGAAAGCTGAGGACGTTTTTATCCTCAATGGCGTGGGTGATGGTGTAGGCGTGTAGCTCTTTTTCGAAGATGTCTTCGGTGGTTTTGTAAGTGCCGACATTGCCATCGAATTGTTTGTAAGTGGCGTTCTCTTCAAAGATGGGCGTGCCGGTAAAGCCAAACAGTTGCGCTTTGGGGAAGAAAGTCTTAATGGCGTTGTGGTTGTCGCCAAACTGGGAGCGATGGCATTCGTCGAAGATAAACACCACGCGCTTATCGCGCAAGGGTTCGAGGCGTTGTTTGTAGGTTTGCTGCCCTTGCTTGGTTTTGGTCTGATTACGCTTGCTGTTTTCATCCAATGCGAGACCGAGCTTCTGGATGGTGGTGACGATGACCTTGTCGGCAAAGTCTTCCGATAACATGCGCCGCACCAGTGTTTCGGTGTTGGTATTTTGTTCTACACAGCCGGGCTGGAATTTATTGAATTCTTCACGGGTCTGGCGGTCGAGGTCTTTGCGATCGACCACAAACAGACATTTTTCAATATCGGGATTGTCTTTGAGCAGTGTGGATGCTTTGAACGAGGTGAGAGTTTTGCCGCTGCCGGTGGTATGCCAGATATACCCATTACCACGATTCTGGTGGATGGCCTCAACAATCGCCTTGACCGCATAGATTTGGTAAGGGCGCATGATGAGCATTTGTTGCTCGCTCTGCACTAATACCATGTAGCGGCTGATCAGCAGGCCCAGCGTACACTTTGCGAGGAAGTCGTCGGCAAAGTCGTGCAGGTGGGCGATTTTGTTGTTGTCTTTATCTGCGTGCTGGTAAATGGGTAAAAAGCGTTCTTCGGCATTAAAGCTGAAATGCTGGTTGGGGTTGTTGGCGAAGTAGCGGGTGTCGCTTTCGTTACTGACAATAAACAACTGCATAAAACAGAGCAGCGTGTTGCTATAACCGTTGCCGATGTCGTTTTTGTAGGCAACGATCTGCTCCATGGCACGGCGCGGGCTGATTTGCAGGGTTTTTAGTTCAATTTGCACCACCGGCACGCCATTGATGAGGAGGATGACATCATAGCGGTGATGGCTATTGTCGGTATTGATGCGTAGCTGGTTAATGACTTCAAAGTCATTTTTGCACCAGTCTCTAATGTTGACTAGAGTAAATTCAAGAGGTGTGCCGTCTTCGCGTATAAACAGACTCTTTTCGCGCAGTTTTTGTGCTGCCGTGAAAACATCAGCGGTGATGATCTCATCGCGCAGGCGAGCGAATTCGGCATCGCTGAGGTTGACACGATTGAGTGCCTCGAACTTTTGTCGGAAATTTTTCTCAAGGGTTTCTCGATCGCGAATATCTTCGCGATAGCTGTATTTGAGTTCCTTGAGCTTCGAGATTAAGTTTTCTTCGATCAGGCTTTCTTTTGTGGTCATCGCTTAATCTCTGAGGCTGTTGTTTGGTTTATATTCATTGTTTAAATAGTTACGGGTACTTTGATGCTTTATAACGCCAGCAATGAGAGTAAGCGGTAGTGGGGACTGTTTTGTGCTGGCTCTTTTGGCACAAAATAAGCACCATGGAGGTTTGTCCCTCATTGCTGACGTTAGTTTATTGTTTTCTACTGCTCATTTACAATAACATTAGCATAACCCATAACTCTATCTGCTAGGTCAGATAATTCCTTCGCTGATATTTGGAATCAATCATCGGGGACAGATCACAATTAAATTGATATTAAACCCATGTTTTATCAAAGGAATCTGGGGCAAACCACAATTAAACTGATATTTGAACTCCGCGCACCATTTCTTTCACCACCAACTCAATAATTTCACGCAGCATTCTTAATTCACCGGTAATATTTTTCCCGTCGTTATTGGTTTGCACTTGTTTATACAATTTGCCTGCAGCAGGAATAATATTCACCAGCATTTTATTGATTTCTTTTTCACACAATTTTTCTGCTAAGTCCAAGTTACGCCCAAACGCCAGAATGTCAGGGTAGCTTAATTCTGCCAGCGTTTTTGCATTGCCTGGGATCCAGTGGACAGGCACTCGATAGAGGCATTCCCGTTTTTGCCACGAGAGAAAATCTCACATTGCCGACAATAGTGCGGGTAAAATTACTTGGTTTTTATGAAAAATAGCTGTATTACCCGACACAGGAGCCGGGGTCTGGAGGAGCCTCATGTGAAAGCATACCGTAGACAAGCACTCGGTAAAGGCTATCCCAGAGCGTAACCAAAACCACCGGGGCAGCTTTTATTCCAGTATCAGTGGTCTTCGGGAAAAGCCGTTAAGCGGCAAGAATGGCAAACGCTCAAACATTGAACTAAACTGAGACCCAGTTCAGCGCACAAAGAAGGATTCCGGTGGCAATAGACACACTGTCACATAACAAGTGGGCCAACATGAAATGGGAGTTTCGCTAAGCTTCACTCCCATTGGCAACCCAAGTCGTTAGCGAAGAAATAGAGGAGAAATAGGTTATAATTTATCTATTGGTATAATTTGGAGAACGACAATGGCAAGAGCCCTAGAAGATATCCAGAAGGAAGTCTTAGCGCTTGATTTTAATGGTAAAAATGAGTTATTAAAATCGCTTATATCAGACCTCGATATTGAGGCTGATGCAGATGTAGATGTCGAGAAGCTGTGGCTACAAGAAGCACAAACAAGATATGCGGAGCTGAAGTCTGGGAGAGTAAAGGCAATTCCCATAGTCCAAGTTTTGGCAGCTGCGAGATCTAAACTTAATAAATGATCATAGAATTTCATCCCAAAGCAAGCGAAGAGCTTGCGATTTCAGCTGAATTTTACGAAACAAAGGTTTCAGGGTTGGGAATAAAATTCCTAAACGAAGTTGAACGAATGACCCAAGTACTTGAAGGCACACCGATGCTTGGTATTGAACTGGAGGTCCCCTTTCGTAGATCTGTTCTACATCGATTTCCATTTTCATTAATTTATACTGTCGAAGTAAACACTCTTTGGTTTGTAGCTATAGCTCATCACAAACTTAAACCCGGCTATTGGAAGGTGCGAGTAGTTCGCTAACAAGGGCGTAAAAACCGTCGGTTATGCAGTCGTTGAGGCTGTAGAAAACCCTTGAAGAGATCCAGCGGGAATCAATCGAATCAATCGGGGTCAGGCCAGAATGGCACTTATTTAAGAATCAATCGGGGTCAGGCCAGAATGGCACTTATTTAAGGCTTAAAACACCGTATAGTGTCATCCTCGCGAATGCAGGGACCCAATATTTAGAACTAGATGGCTGATTTTCCTATGTTTTTAATCATAATTGAGTTTTATTGGATCCCCATTTTCATGGGAATGACAGAGTTTTAAATTAATGAATTGTTTAATTACAATAGGTTAACTCTTAAGTAAGTGCCATTCGGGTCAGAGCACAATGAAATTGATGTTTGAACTCCGCGCACCATTTCTTTCACCACCAACTCAATAATTTCACGCAGCATTCTTAATTCACCGGTAATATTTTTCCCGTCGTTATTGGATTGCACTTGTTTATACAATTCGTTTGCAGCAGGAATAATATCCACCAGCATTTTATTGATTTCTTTTTCACACAATTTTTCTGCTAAGCCCAAGTTACGCCCAAACGCCAGAATGTCAGGGTAGCTTAATTCTGTCAGCGTTTTTGCATTGCCCATGGGTTGAGAAAGTTCAGCATTTAGATGAGTCCCTGGTTGCTTGTAGATGGCTGTACACAGCAGGTCATAAAATGGGGGAAGTTCGAAGCCATTTGGGCTTAAAAAACAGCTCAGGTTTTTCAGGTGGGCATCGCCATTACCCACTAATGCATTAAATAATGCCCATTTGAATATTGATAATTTGGCTAAGCCTTTGCTGCGACAAATATTACTGAAAGCGTTTAATTGCGTTACATCGCTTTGAGTATATTTATCCGTCCGGTTTAAACCGAGTAACTGGCAACCATCCAGTACATGCAAGCGGCTTTGATCAGGGTAGCGGCCTGTTCGATCAAATCGTTCGATGATGTAAACCGGTTCAGGGACATAACTGACGGTGGTTTTTGGTACGTTTAAACCCAACTTTGCAGCTAGGTTCATTACAAACCATTCATTTCTTGCGGTTTGCCAGTAAAGATGTGGCTTTGAGTGTTTCGGTTTTAAAATATGCGAAGAGGGCATTTGACCAATGGGTTCCAGGAAATCACCCTTATGCGCTATCAGCAACATTTTATGCTGTGCACCCGCAAGAGACATTCGCTTTGCCGAATCCGCATTTAAGGGCACATCGGACAAGCGCAGAAATTCTGCGGCTGAGCTCTTCTCTAGATAGCGGCATAACACTACCAGCAGGTAAGTGGCTGTCCGGTAGTAATAATGTGATTGCTCCCGCAGACTCAGCTCCGCAGGCTTCCAGTAAACCAAAAGCATCGGCCGGGGCAACTTTTACATCGCGCGCGAGCAATTCTCTGGCACCCTCTTCTGGCAAAAGATTATCAAAAAACCACTGAATATGACGCCTCGTAGAGCCATCGGTCTGCTTTTGTTTTGCCAGAACAATATACCTGGACAAAGGAAAACTTTAATCTGATATGATTGATTATTTGGAAGCAAAGGGTAGTGACAGAAGTCTCGAAGGTCTCGCCTGGTAATACTGGGAATTCCAATGCAAATAATTCAGCGTAGCAACAACCGGCATAAATTAATTCAATTCTGTCCGCTATTTCTCTATTTATTCTTGGGGATCATGAACCTACCAGCTCAAACACTGATTATTAGTGATGACTTTGAAAGTGGGCAGACAAGCTTGTGGAGTGACTTTGCTTCCGTAAGAATTTCAGACGAATTGCCAAAGGGTGGCGTGTACTCCGCCAGATTCCGATTTAATGGAGTTCCTGAGGGTGAAGACTCTTGGGCTGAGGCAAGATTTGATTTAGGTGGATATTATGAGGAACTATCGATAAAGTTTGATCTATATATACCCGAAAATTATGTGCATAGAGCAAACAACGCGGGACAAGGCTGGGCTAACAATAAATTTTTCCGCTTATGGACTGATACCTATTCAGATTTGGAAAAAGTTGGAGCAACCATGTATAACCAGTTTGACAATGGAAATTCTACCACTGGTAACAATACTTATGCTTCTAGTATTGGCAATGATTATAGAACGCAGGCATCAAACGGGATGTCTTCTAGCGTAACCACAGCCGCAAACTTTATTACACTTGAAGGTGACAGGGGAAAATGGATGTCGGTTGTTATTTATATCAAGGCATCTACAGATTCTTCCCCTGCAGAGTTTAGCCTTTATAAGAATGGGCAGCTTTTTTTAGCAACTACATTTAATAACAATTGGGTACCCGGTACGCAGGGATACCGGAAGGGTTACTTGCTAGGATGGGCAAACAGTGGTTTTACTGAAGAAACAATCTTATATATAGACAATGTAGAATTTTATGATGGGTTCATCATAGGTGCGATATTCAGTAATGGGTTTGAGTAATGTAAATTTATAAAGTACTAATGTGGTTGAGCCATATGTGAAATACAAAACTTTTGTAAAGACAACTCTGCCGCTTGTTTCAGTAGCTTTTTTACCGTGATGCATTAGCGGGCACCCTAAAAACATCTTTCGACCCTGGGGTTTCAGGTGAAACAGTCCAGTCAGCTAATTGCGCTAAATATTATAAACGGGCAGTTAGTCAATCTCTTTTTTGTGCTAGTATTTTTCTCTAAGGGAAATGGATTTCACCTAAAAAGAGAAAAAAGATGGCAGCAATTATTCCTAAGAGCGCATTGAGTTGGTGTGTGGCAGTTATATTATTTACCTCAACTGGCATTTCCGCAAGTCAGCTACACACGCAATTGAGGCAAGCTTTACCTGACCCCCAGTTATCCATAACACCCGGGGCTAAGTTAAATACTAACAAAGCTGTGTCCAATCTAAATAAGAATAGGTCACTTCAAGTCATGAATGCCGGTATCCAACAACTGGCCTATTTAAAAGCAACAAATACCGGCCCCAATGACTGGTTTGGTATTTCCGTAGCGATTTCTGGTGATACCATGGTTGTTGGAGCATCGTTGGAAGATAGCAGCACTATTGGTATAAACAACGGTGATGGTAGTGACAATTCAGCCCCTAATTCTGGGACAGTGTATGTGTTTTCTCGTAGTGGTAATAGCTGGGAGCAGCAGGCTTACCTAAAGGCCTCAAATACCGGGGCTGGTGATGAGTTTGGTTTATCCGTGGCAATATCAGGAGATACCATTATCGTTGGTGCGCCACATGAGGATGGGAATGGTACCGGGGTAAATCTCGGCGATCAGGACAACAATGAAGCAAGCAGTTCCGGGGCTGTTTATGTATTCACCAGAACTGCAGGTATATGGACACAACAAGCGTATATCAAGGCATCAAATACCGAGTTTAACGATCGCTTTGGAAAATCCGTATCGATTTCTGCTGATACTATGGTAGTTGGTGCATACCTTGAAGATAGTTCAGCTACTATTGTTGATGGTGATGCAGATGATAATTTAGCAGATGACTCCGGCGCAGCTTATGTTTTCACCCGCACCGGGGGCGCATGGTCACAATCAGCATACCTTAAAGCTTCTAACGCTGAAACCATAGATTACTTTGGTTATGCAGTAGCGATCTCAGCAGACACAATAGTTGTAGGTGCCCAGAATGAGAGCAGTAACACCACTCAGATAAATGGCGACCAGAACAACAATTTTGCGTCTTTATCAGGTGCAGCATATGTGTTTATTCGTACGCTAGGTAGCTGGGAACAACAATCCTATCTTAAAGCCTTCAATACAAATTCCAGTGATAGGTTCGGGTTTTCCGTAGCAATTTCCGGGGAAACTATAGCGGTTGGTGCATACCTTGAAGACAGCGCTGACACCGGTGTTAACGGTACAGGAGCCAGCAATTCAGCCTTCAGCTCAGGTGCTGCTTATGCTTTTAACAGAACCAACACTACATGGACGCAACAAGCCTATTTGAAGGCTTCAAATACAGGCAACACTGATTTGTTCGGGTTCTCTGTAGCTGTTTCAGGTGATTTGCTGCTGGTTGGCTCACGCTTGGAAGATAGTGAATCAACAGGTATCAACCAGAGTGGCAACAACGAATTGGCAGATGGTTCTGGTGCCGCCTACAGTTTTACCAGGGAAGCGGGAGTATGGCAGCCACTAGCCTATATAAAAGCTTCAAATACCGGCGAGGGGGATAAATTCGGTGTAGCCGTGGCAGCCTCAGCAAGCACTCTGCTCATCGGCGCCTTAAACGAAGACAGTAATACCACTGAAATAAATGGTGATGAAGAGAATGACTTAGCCCCACTGTCAGGGGCAGCCTATGTTTTTAGTGTTAGTAATATCGGGCAGATCTTTATCGATGGTTTTGAATCTAATTAACAGGCTGGGGGAACTGGTGGGAAATTAGGGTCGGAATCCCCCCCCCTCAATTCATTCCGGTAATGATGCTGATCTAAGTCCGGGAGGCTCGACCACATGCTTACATAGTAGCTAGCCGGGCTATCGGAGTATCCCTGGCTGAACTTGCATCACAGCTTCTGCCTTTTGACGATATACCTTGGCTTTATCACCATCACCGAGTTGTTGGTAATAGCTTGCCAGTGCCATCAGTATCTGCGGGTTACCACTATTGCTTTTCAACGCGGTTTTAAGTATTTTGATGGCTTGTTGCGGTTGTTTTTCACTAATGGCAACGGCGTAGACATATTGAAAATTAGCGGATTCGGGCTGTAATTGAGCCGCAGTTTTTAAGGCCTCAATACCTTTGTCGAGTTCGCCTTGGCGCACATACCAGAGACCGAGTGCATGATACAACGCAGCATCTTTTCGGATTTTCAAGCCATCCTGTAAGAGGCTAAACGCAGCCGCCTCATTACTCCCCTGAAGAAAATTAGCATAATTAATATAAGCGGGAACATACTGCGGTTGTAACTGAAGGGCCCTTTTAAAGGCAGCTTCAGCTTTTTCGTTTTGCCCCAATTGAGCATACAATTGCGCAAGTGCCAGCTGTGCCTCCGGCCTGTCGGCAGCAAATAACAGAGTTTGGCGGTATTGCTCAGTGACCTTATCGAGTAAAAGTTTTTGCTCTGGTTCTAGCGAACCACGCGGGATTGCAGCCAATACCCGGGCCGCTTCGATACGCACTATTTTAACTGGGTCCTCTAAGCTGGCAAAAATTTCCCGGATAGTGTGTTGCAGCGGGAAGCCTGCTAGCGCAATTACAGCCTGTCTGCGGGTATCGGCATCACTGGAACGCAGCATTTGTGTGCTGGTTAATAAGGTTTGTCGGGATGGGAATGCGCCGAGGTGGCTAATAACTGTGGCTTTAGCGATCTGCGGGTTTTCTCCCATAAGCACGGCATAAGTTAGCTGCAGAGCATTCACATCTTGTTGTTGAAGCGCCTTTAGTGCGGGGCCAAATTGCTGGTAGCCCGTGTCGCTAGGGCCATACCACTTTTGCATTGCGGTAGCTGCCCAGCCTGCGGTTTTGTCTTGGTGGCAATTGCTGCAGGCATCCGGTATTTTTAGTTGTTCGCCGATATCAGGGCGGGGGATGCGGAAGCTATGGTCATTTCTTTCATCCACACCCATATAGGTTTTGGCTGGCATATGACAGCTGATACAGCTTGCTCCGGTAGAATTTTGTTGATGGAAATGATGTTTCGGGCTGGCATAATTAGTGGGGAGGTGGCATTGCTGGCAGATGGCATCGCCCTCGGCTTTACGATCTAATGTATGCGGGTTGTGGCAATCGCTACAGGTCACTCCAGCAGCATACATGCGGCTTTGCAGGAATGAGGCGTAAACAAAGACCTCGTCATTTATTTTACCGTCGGGGTGGTAGAGTCCCTCGGTTAATAATGCCGGTAAATAATGATCCCTGAAGTTATCTCCTGGGGTGAAGTCATCATCCAACTGCGCGCGGCGCGAGTGACATTTGGCACAAACCTGAATTTCTTCCTGATTGGCGTTGCTACCGTTGGCGAGCTCTGGCTTGCGTGTTTTTGGATTGATGCGCCATTGATTACTGCCGGCTTTTGTAAGATGAACGACAAGACCATTATCCAGCGGCTTTTTATCTGCGGGTAATTTAGACCAGGCTATGTGATCAGATGCAGGTCCGTGGCAGGCTTCGCAAGAGACATTAATTTCACTCCATTGGGTGTTATAACTGCGGCTTTCGGCGTTGTAATTTTTTTTCAAATTAGTGCTATGGCAATCAGCACACATATAGTTCCAGTTCAAGTTTGGCCCGGTCCAATGAAGTACATCTCCGGCAGGTATGCTTTCATTAGGATAAAGGCTGAACCAGCGTTGCCCACCTTTTAATGTTTCACGACTGTCCCAGGCAATCCCCAACACCTGAATTTTCCCTTGCGGGAATTTCACCATATATTGCTGTAATGGATAAACCCCAAACACATAGCTGATTTCATAATTCTGCAACTTTCCATCGGCGCCCTCGGTGTTGACCATAAACCGATTTCCATCTTTATAAAAACGGCTGGTGACCCCGAACTGACTAAAACTTGTGTTATTAAAATCACCAAGAACTGATGTTTCACTCGCTACCTGCATGGCCAAATCGTGATGTGAGCCTTGCCATTGCTGGTGCTCTGAAATGTGGCAGTCTTTGCAGGCTTGCTCACCAACATATTGCGGCTCGGCAATTAGGCTTGCCGGTGCGAAGGCTAAAATACAGAGTAAGCCAAATAATCGGTAGTATGATTTCATATAAATAGGGGTTTAAGACTCTCTGCGAGTGTCAAATAATAACACTTTAGAGGATTATAGAATTATCAATGATAAATTGCAGTAGTTATAAGATCAGCGCCAAGATTTCATCGAGCGAGACACGATAATCAGTGTAGTTCAGCGCAATAGGTTTGTTGGTATGATTTGTGGCTAGCACCAAAGACGGAAAGCTGTTTGCGCCCAGATATCGAGTCTGCTGCCTTTGGTCTCGAAATTTATTATCGGTAGCACCAGTAGTCAAATCCCGTTGGAATGTTTTTTCATCCAAGTCCTGCTCAACCGCTAAATGGACAAGGGTATCAATTTCTGAAGGATTCATTGCACGCAAATAATAAGCACGCTGAATGGCCTCGATCATATCTTCTTCTCGCCCCTGATTAGCCGCAGCGAGAACGGCACGGCAAGCTTTGTAAGTATCTCTGCGGGGTTTGCACTGGCTCCAGAAATCAAAATTAAATTCAGTGCCTAATAAGGATTGAATTTTATGCCAATGGCTGGCAATGGTTTGCTGCATATCAATCGGCATGGCTTGCTCGTTATCCGCCGCCAGTCCGCCCAGCAGGTTTTTCACCTCTACGCTAGCGGGCAACGCAGCTTTTAGCTTTTGCCATGTGGGGCGATAACCCCAGCACCAGCTACACATTGGATCATGAATGTAAAATAATGTTGTCTGCATAAATTTAGTCGCGGGTTTAACTTAAACTTTTTAGTTTTGCCTTTATTCCCTATATCAAACTGACGGGCTATACCAGATCGGGTGCTTGGGCTGGGTAATAAAGCAAACTAACTAGAATCCGGTTATCCTTAGCCTATGAGGAAGCTATTCAAATGGGTCTTGTTGTTAATTATAGGAGCGCTGATTGGCGTTGGCATTATTTTTTATAAGCCCGGTATTGTTAAGGCTCCGCTGGAAAACTATCTAAGCAAACAGAGCGGCTATGATATTCGCATAAATGGTGATCTGAAATTCAGTGCCGGCCGGGAAATACGACTAAACCTTACTGATGTTCATGCCAGTAACCCTGAGTGGCAGGCTGGTGGGGTTCTGATGAGTTTGCAATCTTTGCAACTGGTGCTGGATTCGGCTTCATTGTTTGATGACAGCATAATCATAAACTCTCTGCAGCTGGATCAATTAAGCCTCAATCATCAAACCAATGCCCACGGCGTGGATAACTGGGTGGTTACCAGACAAACCTCAGAAAACCCCCAGACGGAGGATGCAAAGCCGACTGTTATTTTTAAGCAGATTTCGCTGAATAATATCGCACTGGATTATCGTAACGACGAGACTGGAAAAACACAGGTGCTGCAAATTGATAGCTTTCGTCAAATACAGCAGGATGACGGCATGCTGGAGGTTGGTCTGGATGCGACTTTAAACAATAGACAGGTGGGGTTTGCTGGTTCAATCGGCCCCTATCAGAACCTTTTGAGCGGGAAGAATGTAGCTTTTAAGGGCAGTGGGAACCTGGGATCTCTGCAAATTGTTGCTGAGGGCTTAATTGATGATCTCTTGAATCCCCAGCGGCCTGATTTTATGTTTGAACTCCAAGGTTCGGATACTGACGACATCACCGAGATGTTGGGTATTGATAACCTCGGTAGCGGGGCATTTTCAGTCAGTGGCCGGGGTGAAACTATCAACGGCAAGTATGTGGCTGACCTCGATGGCAATATTGGAGATCTCTCATTGAAACTACAGGCACAAGCCTCGGGGTTGTTGGAGCTGCAGGAAGTTGATCTAGAGCTGGCTATCAACGGTTCCAGGCTGGGCGCGGTGACGCGGATATTTGGCCTGGAAAATTGGCCGGATGAACCTTTTAACTTCGAAGGAAGCGTTGTGCGGGACGGTAGCAATCTAAGCGTGCCTGACTTGAAACTCAATATTGGCGGTGCCAGACTCAATTTAAATGCGGAATTAGCTAGCTTCCCCCATTTGGACTCCGGGCGTATTGATTTATTGATAGAAGGGGATCGGGTTGAACAATTTCGAGAGTTACTGGGTATTTCCGGAATTGCCAGCGGGCCATTCAAAATTCAGGGTAAACTTGGCGTAGCTGCGGATGAGGTTCAAATAATTCAGTTAGAAGCCGAAAACTCATTGGGTCAGGCAACGCTAACTGGTACCTTAGGTTCAGGCCCTTCCTACTCGGGAACCCAGCTGCAAATTACTATGGATGGGCATAATGCCAACACACTAATGTCTGCTCTTGGTGTAGATGCCTTGCCTGCAGAGCCGTTCCGTTTGGATGCCAAGCTTGAACTGCTGGAGCGAGGATTACGAATCGATAGAGGTGTATTGGTTTCCATCGGTGATGACCGGCTCGAACTGGCTGGCTTGCTTGTTTTTAAACCCGGCGGCGAGGGCAGCAATGTTGATTTTCGTTTGAGTGGCAATAAGTTATCAGAAATGCTGGGAAGGTTGGCTCCAGAGTTTCAAATACCCGCAAGCCCGTATCAGCTGGAAGCCAAGCTGGATTTCCAGAAAGACAAAATTCTTTTGCAGAACGGAAAAGCTGTTTTCGAGTCAATTACCCTAAGCGGTGAGGGCATAATTTCTTCGCGGGCAGGCTTTGCGGGAACTGAAGTTAATTTAGAATTGACCGGCACCGATATTTCAGCCCTAAAAGCATTTCCGGCGCTTGCTGATGCAGTTGCTATTTTTGTGCCCGGATTAGCTTACAGGCTAGGCGGTAAGATATCTTCAACGGAAAATAATATCCGTTTCGACAAGATTTCTGGCCGCATTGGCACAGCAAATTTAGAATTAGATGGTGGTATTAAGCTACAAGAAAGTGCAGCGGGTCTACAGTTTGTTATTCAGGGGCCAAATCTTCATGCCTTGTTTAAGGATGCTGACCAAGCCGATCACCCAATTGGGGCTTTTAGTACTGCAGGTGAGCTTAAATTGGAGGGGAAGTCACTCAGCCTGGAGAAATTTCACTTTGAGGCCGATAGCATTTCTGCAAAGGCCGGGTTGACCATGGGCTGGCCATTTAATTCCGTAGCTGACATGCGTTTTGAGCTTGATCTTAAGGGTGCTGATATCCGTCACCTTATTCCAAATACCGAAACCTTTGAATTGTCCCGGGCGGCTTATGAAGTTACCACCGCAGGTCAGCTTAAGGCCGGCCTGATTTCGCTGGAAACACTCGAAGCAAGTATTGGTAACTTTCAGCTTTCGGTGTCTGGCGAAGTCGGCGATGACCCGGCTGACCAGACAGCCGCCCTTAACATTCGCGCCAGTTCAAAAGACATCTCTTCAATTGGGCGTTTAAACGGCGAGCCATTACCGGCACTGGCGCTGAATATCAATGCAGATTTTGCAGGCAGTACCAGTGAATTTTCTCTTCCAAAGCTAGATATTTTGTTGGGAGAAAGTCGCGTAAACGGGAGTATGGATGTCTCCCTGACAGGCTTGCGACCGTTAATTCATCTGCAGTTGGATTCCCCTAATATCGACTTGCGGCCTTTTCTTTTAGACGATAAAAGCACTACTGCAGATGCAGACACCTCTGAGTGGCTGATTCCGGCAACAGCTTTGCCTGTTGATGCGCTGAAATACATCGATGGTGAGTTTGCATTTAAGCTCAAAGCACTGCAGTTTGAACATAGCAGCTTGAACAACCTGGTTATTAATGCTGAGCTTGAGGATGGCAGTTTGAAAGTCTCTGAGTTCACTGCTGAGGGCGTTCATGGTGACCTGAAGGTGGTATTTTCTGTGTCCCCGACTATTACGGGTAAAACGGAAATAAAACTCGATTTGCAGGCTCAAGACCTGGCGTTTAACTTTTTTGGTCAATCAGAGGAAATGCTTTCACAGTTGCCTGCATTTGACCTGGATCTGAGTGTTATAGGTGTGGGTGACGACCTGCGGGAACTTACAGGATCGCTGAATGGGACAGGCCAGTTGGGTAGTTCGGGCGGAGTTTTACAAGATGTAAACCTGAGCATACTGGATACATTTTTTCTGGAAGAGCTGTTCAGCATGATATTGCCTACAGACGAGGATTCCAGTGATTTACAGCTTAAGTGCGCGGCGGCTATCTTCAAAGTTAGTGATGGTCTGGTTGAAACAGAGCCCGCAATAGCTTTTACTACCAATAAAATATCCTTAATCAGTAAAGGTGAGCTGGATCTAGGTACTGAAAAAATACAATTTCACTTTAATACCATCCCCAGTAAGGCGTATAAATTCAGTGCCAGTGAACTGATTAACCCCTATATTTTGGTCGGTGGCAGCTTGAAAAACCCAAGCGTTGGTATCGATCCTGCCAAGGCCTTGGTCAGAGGAGGAATTGCAGTAGGTACCGCAGGGATATCTATTTTAGCTAAAGGCGCATTGGACCGACTGGTCAACACTGTTCCGCTATGTGAGAAAATGCTTGAAGGTATCAAAAAAACCTAAGTGAGTAATGGCGTTTTATAAAACGCAGTTGATGGGGAATGAGTGAAGAATAAATAACCCGGTTTATGGTTCGGTATTTTCTGCTAGCAGCACGGCTGCCGATGAGACCCCGGCTCGGAGGCCGGGAAGACATGTTATTGAGTGGTTTCTGTGGAATATTTGCTGTAGTTACCGTATATTGTTGTAGCTCTTTTAGACATCTGTAAGATATTATACAAGCTCTAAGGCCTACTCTGTAACCGCAACAAGATAAGGAAAGCTAATGATACGAAATAAGATAATTGCAATTGCTTTAATTAGCATTCTAGGTTTAAGCGCGTTTTCTCCGGCCATGGCCAAGAAGGCAGTGGATCTACCCCAAGTTACAGTCGATGGGCTTGAGCTGGTAAATCAGACCCGCTCGGGTGTTGTCTATGCAAAGCCTGGCGCCACTCTGGCCGGCTATAAACGGGTTAAGTTATTAGATGCGGCCGTTGCCTTTAAGAAAAACTGGGAAAGAGATCAGCGTCGCAGTACTTCACTTACAGCCAAGCGCATATCCCCAAAAGACATGGAAGAGATTAAATCACGGCTGGCTACTGAGTTTCAGAAGGTATTTACTAAGACTCTGGAAACTGCCGGCTATCAAATAACGGAAGAAATTGCAGCTGATGTAATGATTATCAGACCGGCGATTATGAATCTGGATGTTAATGCCCCCGAAGTTTCTAACTTTGGTACCACCCGTACTTATGTTAGCTCGGCAGGGGAAATGACACTGTATCTCGAGTTATATGATGCCGCTACCAGTGCTTTGATCTTGAAAGCTGTTAGTCGTAAAGCGGATAATTCATATACAAGTCACTTTACTTGGGCGAATTCTTCAACCAATAAAGTCGCAGCCGACAGAATTCTGAAGGGTTGGGCCGATATTCTGGTAAATGCGCTGGATGAGTCAAAAGCAGCAACTGCTGAGTAAGTTTAAGTTGCTGAGCCTTCTTTGTCAGTAACAGGTCTAATTTTCAGGTGGCAATAGCAGTCCTTAATAAGTTCTTCTTCGCCGCATCTCCGTTCAGGTGAAGCGGTAACGACCCCACAAGAAGTAATAATGCTTGCTGCTGATGCTGCTCCTGAAAGTGTTGCGGGAGTGTTCGAAATGAAGGTGGTTGGCACTGGTAGGGATAAGGGAAAAATTTATCTGAACTCCGAAGCAGACTACCGCGATCAACGGAGTCTAAACATCGTAGTTCGCCCACAGGCTGTAAAAAGCTTTATGGAAACCCACGGCAGCCCTTTAGATACCTTTCTGAAAGGCAAGCGTATCAGAGTTTCAGGTGAAGCGAAGCGTGCAAAAATCACAATGAATTGTGGTGGCAGAAAAACGGATATGTATTACTACCAGACACATGTACAGGTAAAAGATATCAATCAAATTGAGGTGTTGGATCCGTAGGTTGGGGTTCCTACAGGCCCCATGTTATGGGCGGCAGTATTTGGTATAGTGCTACAGTGGGCATCTTGCGCCATTAGCTACCATGAGAAATGAATGACCTTCAAGAAGAATCCCAATACCTCTAGCCATCGAAGCAGAAACAAGTCTCTGGGTGTCCCTGAGTTAATAGCTATCGCTCTTGGTGGAATGATTGGGGGTGGGATTTTTACAATTCTGGGTATTTCAGTAGCATTGGTCGGTGTATTTACGCCTGTGGTAATAGTTATTGGCGGAATAATTGCCTCTCTTGCGGCCTACTCATACATTAAGTTAGGCGTTTACTACAAAGACGAAGGGGCCACCTATTCTTTTTACAAAAAAACCTTTCCAAAATCTCCTTTTGCTGCGTCACTAATTGGTTGGTGGGTTATCTTTGGTTATATAAGCACATTGGCTCTTTATGCCTATACTTTCGCATCCTATGCTATTAGTGGCTTTTCATTTGCGGATAGTGAATTAGCGAGAAAAATTATTGCAGGAATCGTTATTCTCACCTTTACCCTTATCAATGTCTGGAGTGTCAAGGGTATGGGTAAAATTGAAGATATTATGGTTTATACCAAGTTATTTATTCTGGTAGTCATCTCATTTGTACTTATTAACAATAGCCAAACAACTATCCCTGTGCTACTTCAGCGGCAGGGCGATGTAAGTATATTGTCAATTTTAATAGTGGCCTCAATTACATTTGTAGCATATGAAGGCTTTCAACTTGTTATCAATGCTGTCGATGAAATGGAGTCGCCAGAAAAAAACATTCCAATAGCTATTTATTCGGCTTTACTTCTCGCGGTTGTAATTTATGTCATTATTTCCTTAGGTGCCATACTGGCGATTCCCTTTGATGAAATCATCAACAACAAGGAATATGCCCTTGCTTCTGGTGCTGGAAATGTACTTGGTCATTGGGGTACTAATATTGTGATATTAGGAGCGCTCTTGGCAACAAGCAGTGCTATTAGCGGAACTGTATTTGGAGCATCAAGGCAAATGGCAGTTATAGCGGGCGATGGTTATTTCCCTGCACTTCTTGCCAAACGGGTTAACAATATCCCTGTTGTTGCTATTGTAGTTATGGCTACACTGGCATTTTTACTGGTGCTTGTAGGGAGTCTGGAGGTAATACTGGAATTTGGCAGTGTCACATTTTTGATAGTATCGATGCTGATGGCTTATGCGAATTTCAAGATCCGTCATTTAACCAACTCATCATTGTTTATTACCGCTATTTCTTTCTTCGGCCTGTTAATTGGAACAGTTCTGATTTTATATTACGAGCTCAATAATCAACCACAACAGCTATTGTTTATTCTTGGTATTTATATCCTATTGACTATAAGTTCATGGCTGTTTTCAAGAAATAAGCTTCGTCAGATTGGCAGCTAAAAAACCTTAGTCAATTCGCAGATAAGGAATTTAAAGGATAAATAGTTGCAGGTAGGTCATTCTTCACGCAAACCAACGGTTATATGCAAATCTATCGCTGCAAGGATTTCGTATATCTCTTGGTCTCTCTTGGGGTCTCTCTTGGGACAGACACCACATAGAGAATATCCTACACCAGATTCAGCATTCAGCCGATGATTTTTTTGCCCTAATAGTTCAATATTCACACTCAAGGGGGAAAAATCATGACACTACCAAGAAAACAGCTTATATCTATCGAAGAAACGCCCTACTATCACATCGTCAGTCGATGTGTACGCCGCGCCTTTTTATGTGGCAGCGATCCAGTAACCAATCGCTGTTATGAACACCGTAGAAAGTGGATTCAGGAAAGAATCAAATATCTCGCTGGTATATTTAGCATTGATATCTGTGCCTATGCGGTTATGCATAACCATTACCATCTGGTTTTGAAAGTAAATTCAACCGAGAACTGGAGCAACAAACAGGTTTTGGTTTATTGGGCAGCTTTGTGCAAGTTGCCCCGGTACTGCCAGCAATACCTCGATGGTGATGATTTGGGTACCGCTGAGCTTGAATGGATAGAAGAAAAAATAGCGATTTATCGCCTGCGCCTGATGAGTATTTCCTGGCTTATGAAACTGCTAAACCAACACATTGCCATTGCTGCCAATGCCGAAGATAAATGCACTGGGCACTTTTGGGAAAATCGTTTCAAATCACAAGCGCTGCTTGATGAAAGCGCGCTTTTAACCTGTATGGCTTATGTTGATTTAAACCCCATTCGCGCGGCTATAGCGCGCACACCAGAAACTTCTGAGTTCACATCAATACAGGAGCGTATCAATGCTAAAACTTCAGACCTGTTAGCCTTTGGCCAAGGCATAAACGATCTTCCCTATTCACTCACCGATTACATGAATTTAGTTGATTACACCGGTAGAGCTATTTTGATTAACAAGCGAGGTTATATACCCCCAGAGTTGCCTGCAATCACAGAAAGACTGGGGTTAAACCCAGATAGTTGGTTAAAGGAAATCAATAACTTTTCATCCAAAGGTTTTACGGCTGTTGGGACCGTTGAACAATTACGCCAGTTTTGTAAAACTGTTGGCAAACAGTGGAATCATGGGTTAAAGCTTATTCCGGCTCTGGAATAAAGACAGTCACTCTAAAAAATGCCTCGACAGGTTTACTGTTGAGGCTTTTGTGTGGCTTGGTTATAGAAAAACGAGCCAGTCTTGGGGTTTCTGAGTAAGTCAGAGCTTTTAAAGCACCCTCTGAGGAAAAACCCGAATAAAAACCGTCAAATTCCCCATTCACCAAAGAGCAACAGTTTCTATTTGATGCCTGTCCTTATTATTTTTTGTCCTTATTATTTTTATTATTTATTATTATTTTACCCCCAGAGTTGCCTGAAATCACAGAACGACTGGGGTTAAACCCGGACAGTTGGTTAAAGGAGATCAACAACTTTTCATCCAGGGGTTATACGGCTGTTGGTACGGTTGAACAATTACGCCAGTTTTGTGCCGCTGTGGGTAAGCGGTGGAACCATGGGTTAAAGCTCATTCCTGCTCTGGAATAAGGACAGCTATTTTAGAAAACACCTCGACAGGATTGCTGTTGAGGCATTTGTGTGGTCCGGTTATAGAAAAACGGGCTATTCCGAGCATTCCTGAATAGCGCAACGCTTTTAGGGCATCCCTCTGAGAAAAACCTGAATGCAAAACCATCAAAATCTCTATTCACCAAAGAACTGCTGTTTTTATTTGATGCCTGAGCCTGTTCTTATTGTTTATTGTTTAGCTCGGCGCTCTGCCCAACGGCGCTCTGCCTGTCCTTATTGTTTACTTATTGTTTATTATTGTTTGTTATTGTTTATGCTGAGAAAAACCTGAATGCAAAACCGTCAAAATCTCTATTCACCAAAGAACTGCTGTTTTTATTTGATGCCTGAGCCTGTTCTTATTGTTTATTGTTTAGCTCGGCGCTCTGCCTGTCCTTATTGTTTAATTGTTTAATTGTTTAATTGTTTATTGTTTTATTGTTTTTTATTGTTCTTTTGTTAATTTGCACTTTTCAGGGCGCTGGGATGTGCATGTCCAGTGTTACACGCCGGTTGCATATTCCGGCCTTAAGGCTGGCCTTCAAAGTGAGCTTTGATGTAACCATTCAACAGGCGAATTCCAAAGGCAGTGGAACCCGCTGAGGCTCTGATTGGACCGGCCTTTTCGGCTCGGCTAACACCGGCAATGTCCAAATGAATCCAAGGTGTGGTTTCACGAACGAAGGTAGCAAGGAAGGCTGCGCCCGCACTGGCGCCGGGTGCATCTGGGCCTGAATTCATCACATCAGCGTAAGTGGCTTCAATGGCTTTGAAATGATTGTCGTTCAAAGGCAGTTGCCAGACCTTATCGCCGGTTTTATTGCCCATCTCAAGAAATTGAGCTGCCAATTCATCGTGGCGTGAAAACATGGCAGCGTAATCTTTACCCAGGGCGCGGCTGGCGGAACCGGTTAAAGTGGCTATATTCACCAGTAAAGCTGGGCTGTAGGTGGTATCGGCATAGTAGTTTCCATCGGCCAGTACCAATCGGCCTTCGGCATCGGTTGAACGAATTTGAATGGTTTTGCCCGACATCGAAGTAACCACATCACCAGGGCGTTGGGCATTGGCGCCCGGCATATTTTCTGCCAACATCGCAATAGCGACTACATTGACTTTAGCACCCCGACCTGCCAAGGCGTACAAAGTGCCCATGGCGCTGGCTGCGCCCGACATATCAAATTTCATGTTCCACATTTTGTCAGGATCTTTTAAACTAATACCGCCAGTATCAAAAGTGATGCCTTTGCCAACCAGCAAAATCGGCGCGGCACCGGCACTGCCATTCATGAACTCTACAATCATCACTCTTGGTGGGCGCTGGCTACCACGCCCTACCCCGTAAATGGCTCCCATGTTTTTCTTCAGCATGTCTTGTTCATCGAGAACTCTAATTTTGATGTTATCCATGCCTTTGAAATGTTGTTTCCAGCGAGCAACGAAGCTGGCAGGGTAAATTATATTGGCCGGTTCGTTGGAAATATCACGGGTGTACCAAATGGCGTTGGCCACTGGCTCTAACTCTTGCTGGTAATATTTTTTAGTCGCTTTAAGTTCATTAGTGATTATTGTAATGCTGCTCTGGTATTTGTGGCGCTCAGTATCGGTATAGTATTTCTCGAAATAATAACTGCCTAATTTAGCCCCAAGCGCGATTTGAGCGGTGGATTGACTAGCGCTCAGATCAAATGCCATGACTGGCACAGTTTTGAAGGCTTTAATCGCGGCTTGCACAGCATTACCACCTAGCTCTTGCCAGTTTAACTCCGATTGCTCAGTTGTTTTTTCGCCCAAACCAATCAATAAAATTTGTGCCAAGCCTGAAGCTTTGGGCGCAGTTATTAACTGTGTGGTATTTATTTCAGCTTTGAACTCAGTAACTTGAATTGCATGCGCCAAACCACCTTTAGTTTGTTGGTCAATTTGTGTACCCAATAAGCCGAATTCCTCACCCTCAAAAACTCCCAACACTAAATTACCTTCAGTCGGCAACTTATCAGTAAAAATTATCTGGGTTGGCGTATTGTCTTCAGCCGCAGATAAGTTGTAAGAGAAAGCTATTGTGATGCTCACTAGTAAATATAACCAAAACTGCCGATTGGACATTGATGTCTCCTAGAGTGTTTTCTTAATTTATTAAAATTGTATATATGTAAGGAAGCATAACGCCCCTGACAGAGTCGTACTTGAGCATCTCTCGCATACGACTCATCAATTTAGCCCACACTATACATGCGACAGCGCCAAATATAATCCCTTATATGATTTTCGCTAAGGAATAATGCAGAAGATAGCTATATATCCTCTGCCAATTCATTACCTTTTCTGGCTTAAAACTGTTCAAGCACAATTTCAGGAGGGATTTCCCGAGAGTTATATGTTGATGCCATAACCTGCGCGTAGGCGCCCGCATTGGCAACCATTAATACATCTCCCTCAAGCGATTTCGGTAGCCAGCGGTCATGCCCGAGGACATCCCCAGTTTCACAGATGGGACCGACGATATCCGCCCTGATTTCAGCGGGTTCACCCAGTCTGCTCAAGTTCACGATTTGATGAAAAGCGCCGTATAAACTGGGGCGAATAAGGGCATTCATGCCGGCCGCCATGCCAATAAAGTTTTTTCCGTCTTTGGTTTTAATTTGGGTTACCTGTGCCAGTAATACACCGGCACCCGAGACTAAAAATCGACCGGGTTCGGCCCATAGGTTGTATTGGGGATGTTCTTGCTTGAACTGCTGTAATAGGTTTTGCAAGCGCTTAAAGTCTAGCGTTGTCTGGCCGGGGAGTTCTTCTACTCCGAATCCGCCACCAAGGTCCAGCGCCTTAACTGCTGGAAAAGTTTGCGCCTGTTTGTGCAGGTATTCTGCGGTACGCAACCAGGTGTGTGGATCATGAATGCCGCTGCCAACATGGGAATGTAGCGCGAATACATTAACCTCATGCTGGCTACACAATTTACGCAAGAGTTCCATTTCGGCACCGGCGATACCAAATTTAGACTGCCGCCCGGTGGTTTGCACATGTTTGTGGTGACCTGCTGGTACCGATTCGGGATCCAGCCGTACCACCAGGTCTCGGCCTTTGAATACTTCGGGGTGGGCTTGCAGGCAATAAAGATTATCGAGGGTAACTCTACAGCCTATGGCATACGCCTCGCTGTATTCTTCAATAGCTGCGAAATTTGGGGTAAATAAAATCCGCTCAGGATCCAGATCGGGAACTGCCTGCTGCAGTAAATGAATTTCATCAATTGATACACAGTCAAAATCGACACCAAGCTGTGCCAGCAAGGCTAATACTTGCGCATTATTATTCGCTTTCATTGCATAATGCAGCCGGTCAAATGCAGACACTATGCGTAACTGTTCAATTGCTCTTTGGATTTCCGGTAGTGCATATACATAAGCTGCCGGGTGTCCGTTAAGCATTTTGAGCAACTGCGTTTGGTGTTGCTGCCACCACTTCTGCACCGGGGCATCTGCTGTTGTATCTGCTTTTCTGGCCTCAAGCTCCAGCCAAGTAGGTCCAAACACGGCATCTTTTTGCGCTCCGGAAAAGAAGCTGCTGTGCAGTAACTCAACCAACTGGTCGGCTTCGTCTTCACCGGTAGCAATTGATAGGTTCAAGTCGCTAGCTGATTGCGACAATAGATAAATTTGTTTATCTTCAAACAAGCTAAAGGCCGGGCCCAGACGGTGGAGAATTGAGCGAATTCGACTGCCTACCAAAGTAACCGTAGCTACCGGACCAATTATCTTCGGTTGACAATATTCAGACAAATCCCGCAATAACTCATCGAGAGCATCATTACTTAAAACATTGCTACCGCCATCAAGCGATACGGTTACATTGCTTTCGGAGGTGCTGACTAAATCAATCGAAATTGACAGCCGCTTGAAACAGGTAAAAACATCAGCCAGAAAACCCGCGCTTTGCCACATACCTAGGCTTTCCATGGAAATTAACCAGATGCCGCGCTTACTGGAAATACCTTTCACACCAGCAGAAGTTGTACTGCTTGCGGAAATAACAGTTCCTGCTACCTCAGGCTGTGCTATCCAGCGGATATGCAGTGGGATTCCTGCCTTCTCGACCGGACCCAGGCAAGCGGGGTGCAGGACTTTGGCGCCGGTGGTTGCCAATTCCTGAGCTTCCGCATAATTTAGTTGCAGGATTAGATGTGCCGAATCAATCTGCCTTGGGTTGGCGGTGAACATTCCGGGTACATCTGTCCAGATTTCTAGTCGCTTGGCATCAAGGGCGACTGCAAACAGGGCTGCGGAAGTATCCGAACCACCACGCCCGAGCAGGACTGTTTCGGCATTTTGATTCGCCGCGATAAAACCCTGGGTAATACAAACATCAATTTTGTCTTGCGAGAGCTGTGCCTGCAAACCCGTATCGACTTCTGGTTTGACAGTTGCTGCCAGATATTGTTGGTCAATCCGGGCTGATGCCATATCAATACTGGTTAAGTGATCGCGGGCATCCAGCCACTGACAACTCAGACCCCGACTTTGCAGCCAGGCACAACCAATACGTGTCGATAACAACTCACCAAATGCCATTACTTTTGCTTGTGTAGCTGGGTTAATTGAGCCCTGTAAAACTACTCCTTCTATGACCTTTATCAGCTCATGAAATAGTTCTGAAAGCAGCTTATTATTCAATCCCATAGCGGCAATTAATAGGAAGTGTTTTTCCTGAATTGTATTTAATGTTTTTTGATATTTGCCTTGGACAGCATCAGCAATCAAAGTTTCCAGAAGATTAGAGATACCATTGATGGCTGAACAAACAAGTAGTGATTGCAATCCCTGGCGGCTATATGTTTGGCATAAATCAGAAATAGTTTCCCATTGCTTAACTCCAGCAACACTGCTACCACCGAATTTCAGCACAATATACGAACTATTATTCATTTATATTAAATGCTCCTGAAAGCTAAAATATCATACCACTTAGACGGATTAACAGTTTATAACTTTGGCTCAGTAATTCAAGCACTACCGAAAAATAAATCTGTAATTATTTTTCAATAATTGGAAATTTCCTTATCTATTATAATCAGCATGTTATTAGATAGAAACAAGACTTTTATTAAACAAAACGTCGTAACTTAATTCGCTTCATCGCATCGCCTGTTGACGACCACGGCCTACAGGGGTAAATTACTACCAACGCCGAGGTACAGCCCTCACCAGAAACCCGAAAGGGTAGACGGGGATAGCAGAAAACTCAGGCGAGACGGTTCGGTGGTACGAACCGTATCGATCCAGGCAGCAAGTGGAAATAAAGCGTGTCAAAACGCGAACCGAAGCGAAACTGCAGTGCCATTGGAACGGTAGCGAAAGGGATATGCAATCCCTGGAGATAGACGCCAGTGAGACTGATGAAGGAAACGAAGGGTTAAACCGGAGTGGAATGAGGCGGACTCCCAAGGTGAGAGACCAAAATCTTGACGTCGATAAATAAACTGGAGCGAGAGGCTCTGGAGTCAGAGACTGAAACAATTATGTGGACAGCCTAGGACGAAGTGAAACAAGAGTTACCGCGAAGACACCCTGCAGGTTGTTGGTAACAGGAGAATCACACTTCTAAGAGAAGGAGGCCCTTGGGTCTCCTTTTCGCTTTTTGGGGTTTGGGAAACGCTTGAGTATTTGTGAATATCTGTGAGTGCGCGCGTGGGCATTTATGCCCACGCGTTAAGTGCTAGACATTAAACCGGAAGTGCATAACATCACCTTCCTGGACGATGTATTCTTTTCCTTCCAGGCGAAATTTACCGGCTTCTTTAGCGCCCTGCTCGCCGTTGTACTTGATGTAATCATCGTAGGCTGTTACTTCTGCACGGATAAAGCCTTTTTCGAAATCGGTATGGATAACAGCCGCTGCCTTAGGTGCGGTTGAGCCGGCTTTAACTGTCCAGGCACGGACTTCCTTCTCACCTGCGGTAAAATAGGTTTGTAAGCCCAGCAGTGAATAGCCATGACGGATTACGCGATCTAGACCGGGTTCTTTTAGGCCCATTTCAGCTAGAAACTCATCCCGGTCTGCGGCGTCCAGTTCAGATATTTCAGCTTCAATAGATGCACAGATGGCGACAACTTCTGCATCTACCGATTGTGCATGCTGGCGAACCAACTCCAACATCGGGTTATCATTGAATCCGTCTTCGGATACATTGGCAATAAACAACACTGGCTTTGCCGAGATTAAATTCAACTCATGCAGGGCCAGTGCATCATCGGTTTCCAGTTCCATACTCCGCGCAGGATGCCCCTCGCCTAATACTTCGGCTACTTTCTCCAAAAAATCTTTACGCGCATTGACGGTTTTATCACCGGACCTAGCCATTTTTTGCACCCGTAACAAAGCCCGCTCAACCGCTTCGAGATCTGCCAGAATCAGCTCGGTATCAATTGTCTCGATATCCGACAAAGGATCCACTTTACCCTCAACATGGACAACATCATCATCTTCAAAGCAACGCACAATATGCGCGATGGCATCAGTCTCGCGAATGTTGGCTAAAAATTTATTTCCCAGACCTTCACCTTTCGACGCACCGGCAACTAAACCGGCGATATCGACAAACTCCATTGTGGTTTTTAGTACACGCTTGGGGTTTACAATGACCGCCAACTCATCCAGGCGCGGGTCAGGCATCGGCACAATCCCGACATTCGGGTCAATGGTGCAGAAAGGATAGTTTTCGGCCGCTATCCCCGACTGGGTCATAGCATTAAATAAGGTGGACTTACCTACATTGGGCAAACCTACGATTCCACATTTAAATCCCATAATTTTTAATTCCGTTTCTCTTTGGCTGTACCGAGGAGGCTAGCTCTGAGTATGAAGTTCTTTCATAGCATCATTTAGGCGCCCTTCTAGAATGGCTGGCACTACTTTTTCAGCCATATCCAAACTGCGCAGCATTTCAATTTCTTGATTAAGTGTGGGCCTACCAAGCACCCATGGTGTAACCCGATCTCTTTCTCCGGGATGACCAATACCAATCCGCAAGCGCAGGAAATCTTGTTGCCCGACATGCCGAAAAATATCCCGCAAGCCGTTATGACCACCGTGTCCACCACCCTTCTTCAGGCGCGTGTCACCGGGCTCTAAATCTAACTCATCATAGGCAATAAGGATATTTGCAGGCTTAACTTTGTAGTAATCGATGACTGAACGCAGAGCACTACCGCTCTCATTCATAAATGTGCTGGGTTGCATCAGCAAGCAGTCTTGCCCGGCTATTGAACAGCGCACCACATACGCACGCAACTTTGCCTGCTCACGCAAGCTAACTCCGGCAGTAGCTGCGAGTAGGTCAATAAACCAAAACCCGGCATTATGCCGGGTTTTAGCGTATTTGGAACCGGGGTTACCCAGCCCTGCAATAAGGAATAAATCCTGAGTCAAAACAGACCTCGGGCTATTTCTCGTCGCCGTCTGCAGTATCAGAATCGCTATCGCTTTCTGCTTCAGCAGCCGCTTCTACTTCAGCGGCTTCTGCCTCTGCTTCAGCTGCAGCGCCAGTACCCTGGTCTGCCTTAACTGTAATAGTGCTAACAACAATTGCATCGCTACCATCTTCCAGCGCAAGTGCGGGAATAGTGACACCTTCCGGCAAGCTGATATCCGAAAGCATTACATGATCGCCAATATCAAGTTCTGCAAGATCAACTTCAAGCGCTTCCGGCAGATTCTTCGGTAATGCAAGAATTTCAACTTCGGTCATATTGTGCTGGACAATAACACCGGAAGTTTTACCCGCTGAAGACAGCTCTTCATTAAGGAAGTGAATCGGCACATGCAAGCGCAATTCTTCACTCTCATCCACCCGCTGGAAATCGATATGCGAAATTAACGGCTTGTATGGATGCCGTTGCAGATCACGCAAAATAACAGCTTGCGAGCGACCGTCAGCGACGGTAATTTCCAAGATACTGGAGTAAAAAACTTCATTATCAGACAAATGTAGAATCGGGTCGTGCTCTAAGACCAGTGAAACTGGCTCACGATCACCACCATAAAGTACCGCAGGAAGTTTACCCATGCGACGCAGGCGGCGGCTCGCACCCTTCCCTACATCTTCACGAATTTCCGCGGCGATTTTTA
>JAKITM010000145.1 GCA_021648045.1 Lysobacterales bacterium | reverse complement strand
GCACAATTTCAAGCCGCTCATCAAGCGACCAGTCCTGTGGCCTTTTTTCATTATGAGAATTCAATATCCCACCATCCCTAATACGCTCCAGCTTGTTATCTCTAGCATCTCTTATCCATTTATACAGGAGCAAACTCGAGGACAGGCGCCCGGTAGAAGCATTCCCGTTTTTGCCACGAGAGAAAGTTGATATTAGCTGACAAGAAACCGAGTAACTTGACTTAAAAATGCGAACTTATGTCAATACCCTAAGCACACCCAATGGATTCAACAACAGAAATTCACTTGCAAATCAAAGGTGCGGATAGCAAGATATTGATTCATTAACGCATATTAAGCACGGAATCAATTGGGGATATACACCAATTAAACCGATACTAATTTCAATGGTAGACCCCATGGCTGGTGTAGATCCGGTACTTATTCTATACCAAAAATACCCTTTACTGCCACAAATCCAAGAGTTTGGATGGGATGGCGAACGGGTACCTGCCCCCATGCCATTCGTGCCCGTCCTCAAAATTCTCTCTACATAATGCCCACTTAAGCGGACAAAAATTATTGTCTATACTTGTTGTGGAGCGAAACAAAAGCAATTGTTTTATCCCGTTAATATTACTTGTTAGAACTTTATTCACCAGTATATTTCTCTATTAACCTACTAAGTTCATTTTTATTTATTCCATAGAGAATATTTTCAATAGCTGCAATATCAATCTTATTTACGTTAGCTTTATTTAAAGCTTGAATAAAATCATTCTCAGAATAATTTAGAGTAGCTTGATTGTTAACAATTTTATTCCAGATATCTAGGTTATTAGTAGCACCAATCATAGATGCTGACAATTGATAAAAAACCTCTCCACAAATGTAAACATCAGAACGACTCTGCAGTTTGTCAACTGATTGTTCATTCAGTGCTTTTATGCATTTGCCGGCTTGCTTCTTGAAGTGCTCAATATACTCTTCATTTGAAATATATTTGAAATTAAGTAGTGCATTTCGAGCAAAGTAATTTGCACCGCCTTCTTGCATCCATATTTGGGTATTGTTCGCTAACTTCCAATGTTGATTATTCCATAAATGAGCCATTTCATGGGCTAAAAGCGAAAGTACATTATTTAGATTCGACTCAGGGTTTTGCTGCCAGCCATCACCAACAATATTAATGGCTATTTGTTTATTTATCGCTCCACCATCAAGTCTCGGTTGCATACTGCCGGGCTTGAAGTTAACAATAAATAACGGGGAAAAACTTAACTTGGCCAGCGTAGTAGTTTCATAGTAGTTATAAAATTCAGGGATCGCTTTAAGGTAAGCCGTTTGAATCCAACTGGGTAATTTAGGATCTAAGATGATATTAAATTTTTCATGTGTATTATTTACTAGATTACCGATGTACGCATATTGCCTTGTACTCGGTATTGATATATTGAGGTTTTTGACTTCATTCAGCCCAGCATAAAGCACATTATCTGATTTTGATGCAGTGATGGTTAAAGCAAGCGTTATGTCTGCTATATCTACCCATACTTCACCCACCTTAACTTTACTTGGCAAGTAGTGCCCAATATATATAGCATTACTACCGTCAGAAAAATTCAAAAAGGGTGTATAAAAACCTCTAATAAATTGATCATTCTCACCTTTCAGATTTAATAAAAAGTTCCGGGCATCTTTGTTGAAATTTACTTGCAGAGAAGATAGATCCAATATGGCATTGTCTGTCCGGGAAGACCAATCACTTTTAATGAAACTATAAGGGGTGTTTTCAAAACTAATTGCAGTAATATTCTCTGAAAAATTATAATTAATCACCCATTGGGATGAGGCATTATTTTTCGATATAGTAATATCTACTTCTAGGTTTTTAGCATTCACAGTCAATGCTGTGACTAAAAAACAGAATAGCGTTATTATTTTTATCATTTAAAACCCTTTTGTATACACATCTATGGAAAAGCCAATAACGGTGCCTACAAAGCAGGCGTTGGCGTTGGCGTTGATTTGACTGTTATGCGACTATTAGCTTAACCCTATTAACCTTTGTGAGCCGTACATTCTTTTTAGCTGGCCATATCATATGAATTTTTCATGGCAAGCCGGCTTTCAGCATACCATTCGGTACCATTCGGTATACCATTCGGGACAGGCGCCTTTAGATACCGCGCGCCTGCCCTAAACTTCCTACCAATCTACTTTTAAAAGGGTTTGTCTTCCCGACCTCAGAACCGGAATCTCATTGGGAGTATCGAGTGTCTGTCCCATTTTTACTGACTAAAATAGTAAAACATTAAACGGGTGTAATTGGGTGTGTTATTGGCTTGATAAATGATTGTAATTGGGTGTATTATTGGTTGTTATGATTAAAACAGATAATTTAACCATTACCACAGACATACTTTATTTGATTTCTTCAATCGATGAATTCAAGGGTGCGTGGCGTGCTTTGGGCACTTTAGCACCAACAAGGCTTTCGGCGCTAAGGCATGTTGCCACCATTGAGAGTATTGGCTCATCAACTCGTATTGAGGGCAGTAAACTTTCTGACCGTGATGTTGAAAAGCTCCTTGCCAATTTAGAGCTCAAATCACTTGAAACAAGAGATGAACAAGAAGTTGCTGGCTATGCTGATGTTATGGAGACGGTTTTTCAGTCTTGGGAAGACATCCCCCTCACAGAAAATCACATCAAGCAACTTCACGGCGATTTATTGGCTTATAGTCAAAAAGATGAAAAGCACCGTGGCAACTACAAAACAAATTCCAATAGTATTGCTGCTTTTGATGAAACTGGAAAGCAAGTTGGTATTGTTTTTGAAACAGCCACACCATTTGAAACACCTATGCTTATGCAAGAGCTTGTAACTTGGGTTCGAGAAACTCTTGAGGATAAAACGGTGCACCCTTTACTCGTGATAGCGATCTTCACAGTTGTGTTTTTAGAGATACATCCTTTTCAAGATGGCAATGGTCGGCTTAGCCGAGTGCTAACAACACTCCTACTTATGCGTTCAGGCTATGTATATACTCCGTATTCATCGTTAGAGAGTATCGTTGAGAAAAATAAAGAAAATTATTATCTGGCATTAAGACAGACGCAAGGCACAATCAGATCAGAAAACCCAAACTGGCAATCATGGATTCTTTTCTTTTTAAGATCATTGCATCAGCAAGCAAAAATCTTATCTAAAAAAATTGAACGAGAAAAGCTTGTCCTTGCCTCACTCCCAGAGCTTTCTGTCCAAATTCTTGAGCAAGCACGAGGGCACGGTCGGGTTACTATTGGTGATATGATTAAACTCACAGGCATAAGTCGCAACACACTCAAAGGGCATTTCCGTATTCTGATCAACAAGGGACACCTAGAGATGCACGGAAGTGGGCGTGGCGTTTGGTATTCACTACTGTGAGTACCTTTAAATGGTGGGCCCTGGAGGACTTGAACCTCCGACCAATCGATTATGAGTCGAGTGCTCTAACCAGCTGAGCTAAGGGCCCTTATTTGGGTGGTTATTATCGCTAAATACTGCTTAGTTATCAAGGTCGAGGAAGCTGCGTAGTTGTTCCGAGCGGGTCGGGTGGCGCAATTTGCGTAGGGCCTTAGCTTCGATTTGACGAATCCGTTCACGGGTAACATCAAACTGTTTGCCTACTTCTTCCAAGGTGTGATCGGTGTTCATCTTGATGCCGAAACGCATCCTTAAAACTTTGGATTCCCTTGGAGTTAATTCACCAAGTACGCTTTTCACCGTATCGACTAAACCGGTATCTGTGGCGGAATCCACAGGCGATGCCATGTTCTGGTCTTCGATGAAATCACCCAGATGCGAATCTTCATCATCCCCAATCGGGGTTTCCATGGAGATGGGTTCTTTAGCAATTTTAAGCACCTTACGAACCTTGTCTTCCGGCATTTCCATGCGCTCGGAAAGCTCCTCAGGTGTGGCTTCTCTGCCCATTTCCTGCAGCATTTGCCGGGAAATACGATTGAGTTTATTGATGGTTTCAATCATATGCACCGGAATACGGATGGTCCGCGCCTGATCTGCAATAGACCGGGTAATTGCTTGGCGAATCCACCAGGTCGCGTATGTAGAAAACTTATAACCACGCCGGTATTCAAATTTATCCACGGCTTTCATCAGGCCAATATTGCCTTCCTGAATAAGGTCAAGAAATTGTAGGCCACGATTTGCATATTTTTTGGCAATCGAAATTACCAAGCGCAAATTCGCCTCGACCATTTCTTTCTTCGCCCGTCCGGCGGCTACTTCACCCATGGACATAATACGGTTGATTTCTTTGATTTCAG
>JAKITM010000026.1 GCA_021648045.1 Lysobacterales bacterium | reverse complement strand
ACGACCTGACAGAACAGAAAGACTAGATAACAAGTGATGCCCTAATAGCCCGAAAATCGGGAAGGGGATATTTTAACCAGAGGCTTGACTTTGTGCTTCATAGAAGGGTGGGCATTTATGCCCACGCCGCACACGCCATATATACCCCGGAAAGAATTCGATTTGGTTGGATTTATGCCCACGGAAATCACAAGTATCAGAGAAATAGTTCGGCTTGGCTGGCTTTTACGCGTGGGCATAAATGCCCACGCTATCCGCTCGTGTTTATGTTTACGAACGCACCACCGCTTAACTAGTCCAAGCCCTTAAATGAGCGGATCATTCGGCGTTGGCGTTTATCGGGGCGGCGTTCAGGGCCGGTATTATTTGCGTGGTACTGCAGTCTGCGCTCTTCTGCCAGGTTCTCACGTTTTTTTCTATCAGCTACGGCCTCAGTGTATAACTTCTGGGCCTCTACGGCTGGGCCACGGCGATGGTTAACTGCAACAATGCTTAAATGATATTCATCAGGCCCGCGTAACACCCGTAACCGGTCACCGGCTTTAACCGTCTTTGAGGGTTTCACCCGGCTGTCGTTGAGCTGGACTTTACCGCTATCTACAGCCTTGCGTGCCAGCGAACGGGTTTTAAAAAACCGTGCGGCCCACAACCATTTATCAATCCTCAACTCACCCATAAACTGTTCTCGTTGTCGAAATTACCTTCATTTCTAGCCCTAAAGTTGATTCTAATAAACATTATCCATGAAATAGTGCAACTTGGCGTATTTGGTCAAGTTCTTGTCGTTTTCGGTCAAGCGGGCATGGCTCCCAAAACCTATATTACACCCATCGGAAGCATCAACGGAGATAGACAGCATGAGCAGCCAATATTATTTGATATTTGCAGAAATTGAGTTCTGGCGGGATACTTTGAGAAACTCAAAAAGCAAAGTCTCTGCGAGAGAACTGGAGAGCATCCATCAATCCTTGATTCTTGCTCAAAACAAATTAATTGCATTGGATATGACCATGCCAGCTAATGGAATGCAAGATGGGATATCAGTTGCTTATCACTAATACGGTTAATAGAATTGTCGATAAAGGATTACCTACATGGGTGTAGGTAGATCGCGGGTGCATGAATGCACAGGAGCGATCTCTTTACGCTAGTATAAAAATAAATAAGGACCCATCCGAGAAAAGCTCAAATATTTTTGTACACCACTGGATTCCGAGTTCTGCTATTGGCAGCCCCGGAAGGACGATATTATATAATTTAGGTTAGGGGGAAGGAGCTGTAGCCCGGAAGGACATTGTTATTTATATACAAAGATAAGAACCGTCACCCCGGAAATGCGCAAGCATTATCCGGGGTGCAGCTCTAATTTAATAAAATAATGACTCCACATTTCCCAATACTTAAACCAACAACTTATTAATCCGATGCACAAACCCCGCCGGATCTTCCAATTGTCCACCTTCGGCTAATATCGCCTGCTCAAACAACAACTGCGAATAATCTGCAAAGCGTTCCACATCCTGCTCTTTTTCCATTTTCTTGAAAATCGCATGCTCAGGATTAATTTCCAACGCGGGTGCACTGTGGGGCATAGCTTGACCAGCCTGTTCCATCAATCGCTGCATATGCAGGGCCATTTCATTCTCATCAAGAATTAAACAGCTGGCAGACTCGGTGAGGCGCTTGCTTGCCTTAACCGCGCTGACTTTATCACCCAATACTTCTGCAATACGGGTAAATAACAGCTCATCAACTGCTGAATCTTCAGCTTTATCGTCATCTTCTTTCTTGCTCAGATCACCTTTGGCAACGGATTTTAGATTGATTTCACCGTACTGGCGGAAATAACCCATCATCCATTCATCAATACGATCGGACATCAACAAGACTTCTACTTTGTCTTTACTAAAGACTTCAAGGTGCGGGCTATGCCTGGCGGCTGCAGGGTTATCGGCAGAGATAAACCAAATATCATCCTGATCATCAGCTTTGTCGCTGATGTAGTCATCCAGAGAAACATTCTGTGTATCCGCATCACTACGGGTTGAGGCAAAGCGTAATAATTTTGCAATTCGTTGCTGATTCGGCATATCTTCAACCATACCTTCTTTCAACACCTGGCCAAAATTATCCCAGAATTTTTGATATTGCTCCGGCTCGTTTTTGGCCATTTTTTCCAGTGTATCCAGCACCCTTTTCACCAGTCCGGCCTGAATCTTGCGGGCTAGCGGGCTGTCCTGCAGAATTTCGCGTGAAACATTCAGCGGTAAATCATCAGAATCGATAACCCCACGAACAAAGCGCAGGTAGTGCGGCAACAGTTGTTCCGCTGCATCCATAATGAATACGCGTTTAATATAGAGTTTTAAACCCTCGCGGTCTTCCCGATTCATCATCATATTCATCGGTGCTTCGGTCGGGATGTAGAGCAAGGAGGTATAGCTTTGATTACCTTCAACCCGATTATGCATCCAGGTCAGCGGCTCGCCGAAATCATGTGAAATATGGTTATAGAATTTCTTATATTCTTCTGCTGAGATTTCAGACTTAGGCAGGGTCCATAAAGCACTGGCTTTATTAATGTCAGACCATTCTGTTTTTGTTTCTGATTCTTCATTTTCCGGGTCAACTTTAACTTCTTCCGGCATCCGGATGGGAAAACCGATATGGTCAGAATAGCGGGTAATAATGTTGCGCAACTGCCAATCATTGAGGAATTCTTCTTCACCGTCTTTCAGGTGCAAAACCAGTTCGGTACCGTGTTTATCCAGTTCCAGATTTTCTAAACTGTAGTCACCGTCACCGGCAGACTCCCAACGGGTACCGGCAGATTTATCGTCACCGGCTTTACGCGTAGTTAGAGTGACTTTGTCGGCAACAATAAAGCTGGAATAGAAACCTACACCAAACTGGCCAATTAAATTAGCATCTTTCTTATCATCGCCGCTGAGAGCTTCTAAAAACTTGCGGGTGCCGGAACGGGCAATCGTACCGATATTACTAATCACTTCGTCCCTATCCATGCCAATGCCGTTATCGCGAATGGTTATGGTGCCAGCTTCTTTGTTGAGCTCTACCTCAATATGCAGGTCGCCATCGCCAGCATACAGACTATCATCGGAAAGTGCGGCAAAGCGCAGCTTATCCAGCGCATCGGAGCTATTAGATATCAGCTCGCGCATGAAAATCTCCTTGTTGGAATACAAGGAATGAATCATCAGTTGTAAGACTTGTTTTGCCTCGGCTTGGAATTCGAAATTTTCTACCTTGGCGGTGTTTTTATCTGAAGTTTTAGTGCTCATAATATTTTCACAATCTCAGTCAATCAGGATGCTGTATAAATGGGTATAAGAGAGTAGTTTTTCAATGGCAAGCAAGCAGAAAACCGCAGACACAAAAAAGCCCATCATGCAGTCAAGCTGCAGACGGGCCTTTATGATATTGCTAAACCGAACTTAGTTGCGGTTTGGCAGTTTTTCGGTAATACGAGCTGACTTGCCTTCAAGGCCACGCAGGTAATACAGCTTGGCGCGCCGAACTTTACCACGACGCTTAACAGTGACCGAATCGATCATCTTGCTGTAGGTCTGGAATACACGCTCTACGCCGACACCATGAGACATTTTCCGCACGGTAAACGCCGAGTTGACGCCACGATTGCGGATCGCAATAACTACGCCTTCAAAAGCCTGCAGCCGTTCACGGTCGCCTTCTTTTACTTTTACATGCACGATGACGGTATCACCTGGGGCGAAATCCGGTAGCTTACGCTCCATCTGTTCGGCATTTACTTGGTCAACTAAACTACTCATAATATTCTCTCATCCGTCAGCCGTTCTGGCGGTTAATTCAGGTTAAATCATTAATAAAATCAGCCAATAGCGCCTGATCCTGTTTACTTAATTCCATTTTATCCAGCAACTCCGGGCGTCTTTGCCAAGTTCTGCCGAGCGCCTGTTTACGACGCCATTTTTCGATTGCCGCGTGGTCACCACTAAGCAATACCTTTGGTACTTTATCTCCGGCCACATCTTCTGGTCGGGTGTAGTGCGGATAATCCAGCAGGCCATGGCTAAATGAGTCCTGCTCGGCTGAGCGATTATCGCCCAACACATCAGCCTGCAAACGACTGACCGCATCTACTATTACTGCTGCAGCTAATTCGCCGCCGCTTAATACATAATCACCAATGGACCATTCTTCATCCACCAGCGTATCAATTAATCGTTCATCAATACCTTCGTATCGACCGCATATCAAAATCAAGCGCTGACGACTAGCTAAAGCCTCAACCGCTGCCTGATCCAGGACTTTGCCCTGTGGAGACATCAATGCCACTTTCGCTGCAATAGATGAATCTTCTGCTACCGCCTCCAGCGTTTCCGCCAGCGGCTCTACCATCATCACCATTCCGGGGCCACCGCCATAAGGTCGGTCGTCCACGCTGCGGTGCCGGTCTGCGGTGTAGTCCCGCGGGTTCCATGTTTGTAACTGGATTTTATCCTCGCGGATAGCCCTGCCGGTAACGCCCAGATCAACCAGTTGCCTGAATTCATCCGGAAACAGTGTCACTACATCTATACGCATGACAGTGCTGTATCTAGTTTAAAACTCATGATCCCAGTCTACGCTAATAACCCCGGCATCAAGATCTACATTTTTTACATATTGTCCGTGAATAAAGGGGATTAAACGCTCCTTTTCGGCTCGAACAACCATTACATCATTGGCCCCTGTGGACATCATCTCGGTTAACTTACCAAGCTCATGACCTTCAAGGTTGACCACCTGCAAACCTACAATATCGCTCCAGTACCAGCTGTTTGCTTCGCAATCGGGCATATCTTCCTGCCGTATTGCGATCATTTTGCCAATCTGGTTTTCGGCTGCGGTTCGATCATTTATTCCGGGTAATGTCACTACCAGTGCTTTACCCTGAATACGCCCGGAAACTAACTTTACAGGCGTGTAATTTTTTAGCTCATTCCCGGCTTTAGAGCTACCAAGTAGCCACGGTCCAAGCCTGAGAATTTCATCCCGCGGTTCGGTCCATGAAAGTACCTTCAAACCACCGCGTATCCCATGAACACCAACAATCCGACCTAATATAACGACAGGCCGGGAAGCATCTTCCCGGGAATCCGACATTGTTACTTAGGAACCGCTGATCTATCCATGAGTGAACATCTTAAGCCTATAATTCCCAATGACTGCGTTGGCAACCACTGGCAATAGCGTTGCTATTACCCGCGCTTACCGCCTTATTCTTGAAAATTATAGTTCTCAACCTGCTACACTCAAAATAAATCAGTGGCTCCTTAAGCGGCGGCTGCGGTATCAGTTGCAGCAACGGCTTTACGCGCGTCTTTTAACAGCGCTTGTACACGATCGGTGATTTGGGCGCCTTCAGTTACCCAGTGATCCACGCGCACTAGATCAACACGCAGGCGTTCTTCTTGCCCGCGCGCTACCGGGTTAAAGAAACCCAAGCGTTCAATGTAACGACCATCCCGTTTGTTACGGCTGTCAGTTGCTACGATGTGATAGAAAGGACGCTTTTTGGCGCCGCCACGAGCTAAACGAATCTTTACCATGTGCTTATAAACCTGTTTAAATATTACCGCGACTACTTTAGTGTATGGCGGACAAGCAAAAAGGGCTCCAAACAGAAGCCGTTCCACGAAACAGAGTATTTTAACGATTTTTTAGGCAAAAAGAAACACCTACCGGACTATTTTATGGTTTTTATGCTAAATCATCCACCCACGGACCGGTAATTGCGACCGTGATCCCGGGATTGAAGAGATTTGCGAACATCCAGCGGCCATCTGCGGAGAATGAAACCCCTGCCCATTCGCTACTGCTCAGCGTAGCAGCAAGATCATGACCATGATGTATTCCGCGAAGTTCTGGGTTAATTTGACAGAAGTAAAAGTAATCCCCGCTTTCGAGCAAAGCCAGTAAGTGCTGAGATTTATTAACTTTAGTCACATGATCTTCGCAGATTACTATATTTCCCCGTGGACTGACGGCAAGGTTATCAGGTCCGGAAAAGACACGGTGTGATGGTGATTCAAATATCAGTGTCAATTTCTTGGTTTCAGGGTTATAACAGAAAACCTGGCCGGCATACGCTGCGCCACCCATTTTGGCGGTAAAAAACACCTGACCTTGATAATAGAAGCATCCTTCAAGTGCCAGAAATGCACTACCACCCGCCGCCAGACCTTGTTTTACAACTCCAGAACCATCGTGAGTACCGGGGCTATGCCCCATTCTCGGGTTTTTAATATCCACCCATTGCACATCAAATTCGGTACCGATGGCAAATCCCCTACGCATATCAGGATGATCTGCGATTCGCATCATCTGTAACTTGCCACCCGCTTGCAGTTGCTCTTTCTGATTCGGAATAAAACGATAAAACCCAGCTTTGGGTTTCATGTCTTCGGTTTGATAAATCATTCCCGAATGCGGATCAACGGCACAAGCTTCATGGTTAAACTGACCCATGTCATATAATGGTTCCGGCTTGGCTATGCCTTCTGCCGGTACTTCAAACACCCAGCCGTGGGTTTTTTCAGCTGTTTCGCTTTTCCAGTGAAGCCGTCTTAACCAATTGGTTGAAATTGCCATTTCCGGGTCGTAACAGGCCTCTTCGCAAGACAGCCAGGTACCCCACGGCGTTACTCCACCAGCACAATTTCTAACGGTTCCGGACAAGCTCAGCCAAGATCTTTCCAATTTTCCGCTAACCTGATTAAATACTAATGTTGTGGTACCGCCACCCATATTATCGTAGGCCTGTTCTGGGTTTCCTGCCAACGGAGTACGGCCATCTAATTCGTGATTTCTAACCAAAGTTACCTGCTCACCATCTTCCCTGACAACACCCATACCATCCGCCTCCATAGGAACAATATTGCCATCATCCATGATTTCACCTGCCCAGGAAAAACTGGTGTAGCTAAAGCCTTTAGGTAAGCGAAGTAATTCCAAGCCGGTACGCTGATCGGCGACCGAAAACAGTTCGCCATAACCGGCTTTTAATAGCGGAGTTCGTCCGGAGCCTATAGTTTTTGCGATTGCCTGCCAACTCAGTGGCAAGCTGGAAAAGCCGGCGGCAACGGCAGACTGACGCAAAAATCGCCGCCGTGCGGGTGAGTGCTTATCGGTTGGTTTTTTCATTCGTTAGAGCTCATTCATACACCTGAATCATATTTGAATCAGATCTAAATCACATAGGGTTTCAGGGAATGGGTTTACAGGGAATAAATCAACATTACATTGGAAACCCACCACCGGGAGGCATACCGCCCGACATTTTCCCCTGCATCATGCGCATCATTTTTTTCATCCCTCCACCGGAGAGTTTTTTCATCATCGACTGCATTTTTTTATGCTGCTTGAGGACTTTATTCACTTCCTGAATAGTGGTTCCGGAACCCATGGCAATCCGGCGTTTGCGTGATCCACGAATAACAGCCGGAAACTCGCGTTCTTTTACCGTCATGGAATTAATAATTGCGATCATTTGCCCGTTACTTTTATCGTTTCCGGCTTTTTGTTTGACCGCATCAGGAATCTGGCCCATACCCGGCAGCTTATCCATCATGCTGCTCATTCCGCCCATAGATTCCATTTGCTGTAGCTGTGACCGAAAATCACCTAGGTCAAATTGATTACCACGGCGCAGTTTTTTAACCAGTTTTTCAGCTTCAACATGATCAACCTTGGCCTGAACTTCCTCGACCAGCGAAAGCACATCGCCCATACCAAGAATGCGCGATGCCAGACGATCGGGGTGAAATGCTTCCAGCGCGTCGATTTTTTCACCGACACCCATAAACTTGATAGGCTTGCCGGTAATTTGGCGTACCGATAGTGCCGCACCACCGCGGGCATCACCGTCGGTTTTGGTCAATATAATGCCAGTTAAAGGCAGCGCTTCACCAAAAGCTTTGGCGGTATTGGCCGCATCCTGCCCGGTCATGGCATCGACCACAAAGAGTGTTTCCACCGGATTAACTGCAGTATGAATAGCCTTAATTTCGGCCATCATTTCTTCATCAATATGCAAGCGACCGGCCGTATCAACCAGTAACACATCAATAAATTGGCGTTTGGCCTCGGCTAATGCCGCGCTGACAATACCTACCGGATTACTGCTGCTTGAAGAGGGCTGAAAGACCACATCTACTTGCTGTGCTAGGGTTTCCAATTGTTTAATCGCTGCTGGGCGATAAACATCCGCACTCACAACCATGACTTTTTTGTTTTCTTTTTGCTTCAGTAGTAGCGCTAATTTGGCGGTGGTGGTGGTTTTACCCGCACCTTGCAAACCAGCCATCAAAACCACTGCCGGCGGTGCCGCACTTAGGTCGAGGCTTTCATTCGCCGCGCCCATAACCCGTACCAGCTCATCGTTTACGACTTTAACCAGTGCCTGTCCCGGAGTCAGGCTTTTGAGGACTTCCTGGCCTAGCGCGCGCTCACGCACACCTTCGATAAAGCCTTTGATGACCGGCAAGGCAACATCCGCTTCCAGCAGGGCAATCCGCACTTCGCGCAGGGCATCTTTAATATTATCTTCAGATAAACGACCCTTACCACGGAGTTTTTGCAGGGTCGAACTTAGGCGATCACTTAGACTTTCAAACATATATTTTCCATTGCTTCTAGGGTTGCTTCTGGGATTTCTGGTAGGTTGATACAACCCATGCACTTAATAATTACTACATAATTTCAATTTTTTAATTATAACCCAGACAGCCGCTTATGCTGAAATCATGCTGAAAGATATTGTGCATGATGGCGCAAGTGATCTGCGATAAAAGTGCTGATGAAAAAATAGCTGTGGTCATAACCCTCTTGCATGCGCAGGGTCAGTGGAGGATTGATTCACCTGCGAGTGATGCTGGTAATATTCAAGTGAACCGCCGAATTGACGATGTTTTTTGACTAATTTAATCATTGCAAATGCTTAATGTGGTCGCATGTATTCACCTATATGAATATTCGGAAATCTTGCCAAGTGCTTGGAGATTGGCTCAACAAAAAAGAATTATATCGAAAAACTGAAGAACTCTGCCAATCTAAACCGATATCTCAGTCAATATTATTGTCGCAATAGTTGACTGCTGTAGCCAGTGTGCCATCATACACAAATGTTGACCACGCTTTATCTAACTGCAGCACTTTTCTATTTGCTGGCTTCCAGCCTGCAATGGCGCGCGTTGCAAAAAAAACTACCCGCCAATTCTGCTATCAACAAGCTGGCGGTTCTGGCTGTACTATTTCATTTTACTGCCGGCTGGTACGACAATAACAGCAGCGGCATAATCGATGTCAGCCTGTTACATGTGCTCTCGCTGGCGGCATTAATTATGGCAATAATTATTGTTGCCTCAAGAATTTTCGGGCAAAGCCTACTGCCCGCCGGGCTCATTGCATTCCCTATCACTGCCATTATCCTTTTCACCCTGGTGGTTGCGCCCGACACTCCGCTGGCACTGATGCACATTACTACCGATACCCGCATCCATGTTTTCAGCTCTATGCTGGCCTTTGCCATGTTCGGGGTAGCTACTGTTTATGCTTTATTTATTTTGGCACTGGATTATTTTTTACGCTCTCACCGTGTAACCTCAATGATCGAAGCGCTGCCACCGCTTGAAGTGCTAGATAAAGTGCTACTACGCCTAGTCAGCATTGGTTTTATCGCCCTCAGTATTGGCCTGGCGAGTGGTTTTATCTTTATTGATAACCTGTTTGCCCAGCATTTGCTACACAAAACCGTACTCAGCCTGATTGCTTGGCTGGTATTTGCGATTCTAATTATGGGTCGTTGGCGTTACGGCTGGCGCGGTCGAACCGCGGTTCGTTTAACGCTGATCGGCATGTGGTTCCTAATACTGGCGTACTTTGGCAGCAAACTCGTGCTAGAAGTTTTTATGGAGACTGGTTGGCAACAGAACCCTGCCGAAATTTCGCAACTTAAGTGAGCGACATCCCCCTTAGCACCCTGGGAATTGTACTATTTATCCTGATAATCCTTTCGGGGTTTTTCTCCAGTTCAGAAACCGGCCTTATTGCACTCAACCGTTACCGACTGCGACATCTGGCAAAACAAGGTAATCGGGCCGCAAAAATGGCGCAAAAATTACTCGAGCAACCCGACCGGGTCATTGGCTTAATCCTACTGGGTAACAACCTTGTCAATGTATCCGCATCCACTATTGCTACCCTTATCGGCTTGCGCTTGATGGGCGATAACGGGCCGATAGTTGCTGCAGTAATCTTGACCATCATTATCCTGATTTTTTCAGAAGTCACACCCAAAACCCTGGCTGCTTACCACCCTGAAAAAATCGCTTTCCCGGCCGCATTCGTACTCACACCCATGCTCAAGATTTTCTATCCACTGGTGTGGCTGATTAGTGGGATATCAAGATTATTACTCAAGCCGTTCGGGATTCAAACCCGCTCTGACCTATTACAGGAATTATCCCGTGAAGAAATTCGCACGCTGTTAACAGAGGACGGGGATTTACCCAATGAACACCAGCGCATGCTGGTAAACATCCTCGACCTGGAGTACGCAAAGGTCGATGATGTGATTATTCCCCGGAATGATATCATCGGGATCGACCTGAATGATTCATGGGAAGATATCTTGCAAAGGCTAAGTAATTCTGTGTATACCCGCTTGCCTGTTTATCGCGGTGAGCTGGAAAATGTAGTCGGTCTGCTGCATGTTCGCACGTTGATTTCAAAGCTTTCACGCGGGCAACTGGTCTACGACGATGTGGTACGCTCGGTGCGCAAACCGTATTTTATTCCCGAAGGCACAAGTCTCACCCAGCAATTGCTTGAATTCCAGAGCCGCGACCGACGAATGGCCTTGGTGGTCGATGAATATGGCGATATTCAGGGACTGGTGACCCTTGATGATATTCTAGAAGAAATTGTTGGCGAATATACCTCAGACCCGAATGAACGCAGCCGCATTTACCGTAAACTGGAAGACGGTAATTTCCTCGTTGATGGTAGCGCCGCGGTACGCAGCTTAAACCGACGCCTCAACTGGAGCCTGCCCACAGATGGCGGACGCACTATCAACGGATTGCTGCTGGAAGAACTCGAAGCCATACCACAGGGGAACACCAGCCTTAAAATCGACAACTACATTGTTACTATTCTAGGTACTCGGGATAATATTATTCAACGGGTGTTGATTAAACCTCCGACCGCAGAATCAGGCTGATTTTAAAAACCCTCGGTCCTCTCATTGCTCCCTAACCAAGCGCATTGCCTCAGAAATATTCCCAACGGGGATAATCTTCAAGCCTTTCATCGGTTTCTTCGGCGCATTAGCACGGGGTATCAGGGCTGTTTCATAACCATGTGTTGCGGCTTCTTTTAAGCGTTCCTCGCCGTTGTATACCGGTCGAATTTCTCCGGAAAGCCCGACTTCGCCAAAGCTAATCATGCGTTTTCCCAACGGCCGGTCTGAAAGACTGGAATACAGCGCCAGTGCCATTGGTAAATCGGATGCGGTTTCAGAAATTCGCATACCACCAACCACATTAATAAATACATCCTGATCACCCAGACTTAAACCGGCATGCCGATGTAAAACAGCCAACAACATCGCCAGACGGTTGCCATCAACACCAACGGCGACCCGGCGTGGATTGGCTAGGCGGGATGCATCTACCAGCGCCTGTACTTCCACCAGTAACGGGCGAGTGCCTTCGCGGGTAACCATAACGGCGCTACCGGAGGTTTCCTCAGGCTGGCCGGAAAGAAATAGTGCCGAGGGGTTGCTTACTTCGCGCAAACCCAGCTCAGTCATTGCAAATACACCCAACTCATTGACTGCCCCAAATCGATTTTTAATTGCCCGAATAACTCGATAACGACTGCCGGAATCACTTTCAAAGTAGAGTACTGCATCGACCATGTGCTCAAGCACCCGTGGTCCTGCCAGCGAGCCATCTTTGGTTACATGCCCGACCAGAACCATGGCTACCCCGCGAGATTTTGCATAACGCACCAAGCGCGCAGCCGACTCCCGCACTTGAGCTACTGCCCCTGGTGCCGACTGTAACTGTTCGGAAAACACCGTTTGAATCGAGTCAATCACCATAAACCCGGGTTTTTCCCGTTCAGCGATATCAATAATTTTTTCAACACAGGTCTCGGTCACGCAACGCAATTTTTTCGTTACCAAGCCCAGCCTGTGAGCGCGCATACTGACCTGCTGCAGCGATTCTTCCCCGGTGATATACAGGGATGGTACCTTTTCGGCCAAACCTGATAAAACCTGTAATAATAATGTCGATTTACCGATTCCAGGATCACCACCAATCAGAGTTACAGAGCCGGGAACCACACCACCACCTAGCACTCGGTCCAGCTCACCAATGCCGGTTAGTAAGCGAATATTATCGTCTAACTTTATTGAGGCAAGGTCGGTTACTTCGACTTTATCGGCAAACCCGGTAAAGCCTGAATAGCGATTTTTAATCGTTGCAGAGCTTGCCTCTAAGGTTATTTCTGTGAGGGTATTCCAGGCTTTGCAATCGGGGCATTGGCCTGCCCATTTATTGATCTGGGTTCCGCAATCGTTGCATTGGTAGGCGGTTTTTATTTTTGCCACTGCGAGGCCTTGTAGTTATGTTGATCAGGCGTTTAGCTTAACACTTGTGACGGGAGTTTAATGCTTGAATGGTTGTAGGAAGACCACTAATTAATCACAATTTTGAGCATATACTGGTATTCAGGCACCCCTGAAAACTACGGCTTGTTACTGTTTAAGCCAACAAAAGTGCCATCATTATTTTCTGCTAGCTTACGCATCAGCGCAGCAAAACGCACGACATTGGAATTCATCCCGCCCATTTGGAATAACACTGGGAAACCCATGGCATGAATACGAACCCGGCGTTTACCGCTGCTGTCGGCACGGTTCAGCTTGGCCACGGTGTTGAGCACCTGTTCGATTGAACCTGAAGAAAAATCATCGCCGAATATATATAAACTGATGCTTTTATCTTTGGCATAAAAGCGTTTAATTGCAGCCTCGATGCCTTCCACCGGGCTAGAATTTGAGAAAGGTTGCCAGCCCCGTAAACGCTGGTTGATGGCTTTGCGACGGCCTGTTGTATCTGGTATCCACCTGCCTTTATAAGTTGGAAACATATATTGGCCCATGTCGTTCATTACCTGAATCCCCCTAACCTTAGGGTATACGCTCAGCACCTCACTGACTTTTTTCAACACATGCGGCCAAGCATAAGATGTCATTGAACCGGAGGTATCGATGATGAAAATAATGTATTCGCTATCGACCGGCAGGCCGCCAATACGGTTATTAACCTCCGGTCGGCGCAATGCCCCCTGCTGTAAACGCCGCATCTCTGCACTCAAGCTTTGCTGCGCACTTTGTAGCTGCCCTGCAATGATCGCCTGAGTTTCTGCTTCACTGGAGGCATTCGCAAATTCGCCTTTGATGGTTGACAGGCTGCCGCGTAATCTCGCTAGTTTTTCTCGATGAATCGATAACTGTTCTTGCCTTGCATCCAGGTCCCGATTCAATACCAGTGTATCGCCACGAATATCAAACAGTTCTTGCTCTAATTTAAGCACTTTCCCAGATAAATCCACACTGAGTTTATCGATCACCACCGGCTCACCAAACTGAACGATAATCAACAGCAAAATAATCGCGCCGAAGCCACAGGACACCACATCGAGGAACGACAGGTTAAATATTTCTACCTCACGCCGACCTTTCTTGCGACTCATGGCCAGTCCCTCGCTGGAGTAAGAAATGAACCTTTGCTAGTCACTGCCAACTGCCAAAAATGGGCGGCGGCATAGGCATCACCTTCCATTGGTAAAAGGATAGTATTCACCGGCACCCCCGATGGCAGCTGTTGAATTGCGCGCTCAAAAAGTTGCCTGCGCTGCCTGCTGCTGACGGTAGTTGATTTAGGCTGAGCCCGGCCCTGGGTTGGTAAACCATCTGTAATCAACAAAATATTATCCGGCTTTGGCTGCATGGCATTGGCGGCGGCAAAGGCGTGATAGAGGCTGGTGCCACCGGCTGGAATGGTTTCACGCACGGTTTTAACCACCGCCGCTACATCCTCAGGTCGCGCCGCAGCCAGCCATTTACCCTGCTTTGCAGACAGCGCACTTTTTGACCGAGTATTGAACAGATATACCTGAAACTGTGAACCGGCCGGCAAATTACTAATCAACCATTCTGCCGTACCCTGCGCGCGGTTCCATTTAACCGATGCGCGTTTTTTAGCATCGCTCATATTGCGCAAACGAATAATATTAACAATGGTTTCATCCAGCATACTGGCAGAAGCATCCAGCAGGATAAGGGTGCGTTTGCCACTGAGTTTCAGGCCGGTTAAGTATTGGCGATTACCCTCACCGGCAAATTGGTGAACTTTGGTTCCCTGCGACTGTTGTTGCTTGGCTAATTCCTGCGTGGTTTTATCTAGGCCTTTTATATCTGACTTTAACTTGTTGATATGCACTCGACTGGCTGTTGTTTGTTTGTTTAGGTCAGTCAATCCGGCTTCAATTTCCAACAGGCTATCCTGCACCCGGCTAGCCTCACCCTGCATCAATACGATGTCCTTATCGGTGGCCTGCAGACTGTTAAATGCCAGCACTCGATTTTCTTCGCCGATGATAACTTCATTTTCCATGCGCACCACTTCCGCGCGCATGTCAGTAAAGACTTCATTGCGTTCCTGTACAGTGTGGGTGTTCATAATCAACACCAACAATACTACCGCACCGAAACCACAAAACATGATGTCGAGGAACGACATTGAGGTAGCAGATACGGGCCGGCGTTTCATCGCTTATAAACTGGGTTGTTATGTCCGCAGTTTACGGATCAGCCAGTGGTCAACATAGCGCTCGCTATCCAGCACCAGGCGTTCTTGCATCAGTTGTAGTTGATGGATAAAAAACATCAATACAATACTAATAATAAGGGCGACAAAGGTAGAGTTAAAAGCCACCCCGAGGTTTTCTGTAATTCCGGTGATATCGCCTTCAACCGCGCGATGTGCCTGTCCCAGGGCATTACCAATACCGCGTACAGTGCCAATAAAGCCAACCGAGGGGATCGCCCAGGCAAGATAGCGAATGATGGATAACTCCGATTCCATGCGCTCACCTTCCGATTCACAAACATCGCGTACCGCGGTTGAAACATCCTGTACATGGCGGGTGGCGCTGAAGCGTTCAATGCCGGTTAACATGGCCCGTGGTAGAAGATATTGTTGCTCTGTTTGCGGTAAAGATTCAAGTCGTTTAACTAATGCTCGGGTATCTTCCTGACCAATGGGCAGTCCTTTTGGCAATTGCAACAAATCACGCTCCAATAGCAATTGCTGGCGGCGACCGGCCAGGCCCTTATAGGCGAGAATAGAAAAAGCCCAGAACATCAAAATAAAGCAGGCTTCCTGCTCGTAATCTTTGATCACCACAAAGAAAGAATCTTTGGTGACATATTCCGGATTCTCCTTAATCATTTCAGCCTGCTGTTGCAGATGCACAGCTGCAGCCGGGCGAACCATACTGACATAGAAAGCATGCACAATAATGAATGCAATTAGCAGGGCAAAGACCTGAAAGATAAACTCGTTAGAGAAAGTATTTTTTTTCATAAATTATCAGCCACTTAATTATTCCGCTTAAATGCACGCCTAAATGTACGCTTATATATCAACAGGGAAAGCCACGCTGTCATCCGCGCGCAGTTTTTCAGTGGGAATAAATTTCCCCGAAGAACCCTGCTGGTTTAATACCGGGCTATTAACACCGGCATACAGCGCCGACACAAATAACAGTAACAGCAGAACTTTAATGATGGTTTTTTTCATAATTTCCTCACTCGGCGTAACGCGCTATGCGAAAACCCAGATCTGGGCGTGATGCGGCATTGTAATCGCGATAACTCATGCGTAACTCACTAATGCTACCGTGTCGCCAACTGGAACCACGCACTACATGGTGTTTACCCTTTGCCGGACCCATCGGGTCGACGACCAAGCGCGCAGCCTCGCCCGGATATACCGCATAATAATCGTGCATCCATTCAGCCACATTACCACCCATATCATAAAAGCCATTACTTGCACCCGCCGGCCAGGGCGGGAAGCTACCTACCGGTGCGCTGCCACGAAAGCCGTCATCATAGCCCGGTACAATATCAGCCAGGGTATCGGCGATCCGGGCATCTGCATAGTTTCCACTTTTTGTGGTCGGCGGATACACACCCTGCCAGGGATAGCGTTGTTCACTGGCCTGCCCCTCTCGACGCGCCACCCAAGCCCATTCAGCTTCAGTCGGTAAGCGATAACCGGTGGTCATGGGTGAAACCGCCTGTATTTTACCGTCAACTTCTTGGTAGGCCATCGGTAAAGCGTCTTTTTTACTCAGCCAATTGCAATAACGGGCGGCGTCATCCCAACTAATATTAACCACCGGCTGCTTATCACCACTAAGAATGGCAGACTCGGCACTGCCGGAATTATGAGCCGGTATAAATTTACGCAGATCGCTGTTAGTGACTTCATATTGACCCATGTAGAACGGTCGCTGCAGTTTCACCAGGCGTTGACTTTCATTTGCGCGCCTACCTGCATCGCGGCGCGATGCTCCCATTTTCATATTACTGGAAGGACTAATCAGCAGCATTTTCTGCCCGGCTGCAGTGGTTTTAGATGCCGGTGTTGCGGCTTCTTTTTTCTGCGCCTGCTGTTGTTTTTTGCTAACTAGCCGAATCTCAATATTTTGGCTCACACCGGCACGCGGTGTAACGCTGATGGTTTTGCTAATATAGCCCAGCTTGCTGACCTTAAGCGTGTTCTTGCGGGTTTGCAGGCGTATTCGTCCACTGGTTTTTTCTGCAGCTTTACCATTGATGCTCAGGCTTGAACCCGGCGGTTGAATACTGATAAATACTGTCGCATATTCAACTCCAAGATTCAGCTCCAGACTGAGCTGCTCATCTGCAGCCAGCTTAATTACTTTTTCCACCGAATGGTACCCCGCTTTGCTCAGGCTTAATCGATGTTCTGTTTCCGCAGAAATCATCAGAGTTTGCGGGGTTTTACCGAAAAACTTATCACCAATTAGAATGCTGGCGCCTGCGGGCTTGCTGCTAAGTACCAGCGTACCATCGGCCGGTTCCAGCTGAATTTCTGCCAGACTAATATCCACGCCTGCTTCAATGGTGTGGAATTGGGTGATTTTTTTGAAGCCCGGTTTCTGCACAACAAACTCATGCTGACCCTGTAAAACTGCTGCTTGCAGGGGTGTAATTCCAATCACTACACCACCTACTAGAACTTCAGCATCAGCCGGAACTGAACTGAAGGATACAATTGCCCAGGCCGGCTCCAGAGTGAAGTCAAAGCTTTGCTCAGCGCCAAAGCCGGCGACTTCTATAGCCAGCTGCTGTGGCAGGTAGCGGTCGCTTTTCACCGCTAGATTCTGGCTGCCTCGTGAGAGTTCATATTGCCCCGTAGCGTTCATTGAAAGCTCCTGTTCACCCGCAAACAGTTGATATTCGACCACCGGATCAGGATTCAGCCGAACCAACCCCGGCAGTTCGCTAAGCTCATAATTCACATTCAGCGGCGCTCCGAACTTAACCTCAAGACTAGTATTTAAGGCTGCATAACCCTCCGTTTCGATGCTTAAATCATAATTACCCGGAAACATCAGGCGTGCGCCCCCAAAGGAAATTGCCGGGGGAAAACCCTTAAAATCTACTGCTGCAGATGTCGGTTCTACCTTCACTATTACCGAAGTTGCGGTTAATAAATACCCCGCCAGCAACACCAATAATAAAACAAAGGCTATAAGTGAACCCTTTACTCCTTTATTGACTGCTGTTGGTGGTGTTTTTACCGAAACCGGTAAATTATCCACAGGGGCAGTCGCCTGCCGTGCCTGTTTCGGCGGGCGGGGTTTGCTGATATCCAGCTTGTGTGGCTGCACATTGATTAAAACCCGGTCGCCCTGTACTTCCCAGCTGAGCATGCTGTTTGCTATCTGTACCCGGTCGCCGGATTTGAGCCAGGCGGAATCCAGCAAACGCTCATCATTATGAAAAATATTTGAGTCAGTATCGGCCGGCTGAATATAGGCATGTCCCGCATCCAGTGCAATTATGGCCAGTAACTTCTCTGCCGCCACTCCGGGAATGAATACTCCGGCGTGTTTTTTACCACCCACCCGAATCGGCAACTCCAGTTCCGTTGACTTATGTCGACCACGGGCATCTTGAATAAAGTATTCTCGGCTCAAAATTCTTCCTCTGTGCGTATGTTGATCCGTTGACCGCTGATGGTGGGTTTTAAGTCCATCACTTTAAGTACATCCCGATAGCCCTTGCGTGCACCGGCAATTGTATATTTACCGGGTTTCAAACTGAATTGCTTTTGCATAAACACACCCTGCCTGCCGACTTTATAGATACTAATTTCGGTGAGGTTGTCTGATGTAATCAGCAAATCGACCGGGGTGATCGCCAGTTTAACCGCGCGCTTAAGACTTACCAGTTTAGCAGCCAATCTTGGTTCCGCTGCTGGAAGGTCTGGATTGCCAGCAAGTAATTGTTGTGCATTATCCAGTGGGTCATTTGAATACAAACGACTTGGATCTGCCAGATAATGATCGAGTTGCTGGTGTAATTTAATTTTATCCGTAGCTTTAGCCAAGCCGTTGCGCGCAAATGCAGCCTTGGGGTCAATCGCCAATGCCTTGCGATATTTTGCAGCGGCATTTGTCCATTCTTCTTTGCCGACTAGTTGCGTTGATTGACTACGCAAGCTGTTTAAGCTGGCTTGCCGGCGATCTGTTAACAAGCGCTGAGTAGCCTGCCTTAAGGATTCATCATCCGGGTAAATAGCGGCTGCTTGCTGCAGGGCTTTGCCGGCGGCGCTGAACTTACCCTTATCGAGGTTCAGCAATGCCTGGCCCATTGCATCCTGAAATGCCCGTCGTTGAAGTTCTGTCGTTACCCTGTTCAGCCCCTCCTCTGCCGTAATATAATACGGGTCTAACTGCAGGGCAGCGCTGTAGGCCTCTGCTGCCTGTTTTAGGTTATCGGTAATTTCTGCCTGCTGCCCGGACAGCATCAGTTTAAGCACCTGCCTGCGTGCTGCCGCTTGTTGCAATCCCCGTTGCGCCTGCTGATGATCAGGCTGCATCAACAGCACCCTACGGAAAGCATGGCCGGCATCTCCCAGCGCGTTATCGGTCAAGAATTTCCAGCCTGAACTCAGGTACTTCAACTGGGTTTCATCACGATCATCCAGAATGGTTTGCAGTTGATTTACTGCCTCCTTGTACTTCATGACCGCGGTGCTGAACTTTTGCTCACCGAAGGCTCTATCCCCGACAGCTGCCGTGGTCGCTGCCATGGCCCAATCATTCGCTGCCCAGATGTCGGCATTTGCCAGTTTCGGCTGTGCCCGCAAGCGCAAGTAACTCTGTAAAGCCTGCTCTGCGTTTACACTGGTTTGATTAGCGGCTGGCGCTTCGGTCTCTGGGTTGGATGCTTGCTCTGCAACAATGGGGGGCTGTGGCTTTTCTTGAGGCTTTTCCTTGGTATTTACCTGTGGCTTATTTTCTGTTTCCGCAACCATTTTTGGCAGCACTAGTAACACCACCAGCAAAGCCGCAACGATGATACCGGTAAGTATCCACAGCGTAATGTTGGGAGTTTTTGCCTCAGAATCAGTATTGGGATGACCAGAGTGATCGAAGTTTTGTGGATCCTGCGGTGGTTTCAGCGGATGTTCCATTAACGACTAACAGGCTCGGTAAACAGTGTGTCAAAACCAGTTTCTGAAGTATAAATTTCGCGCATTAATGCACGCCATTGCTTGTACTGCGCCTCGGCAGAACCCGTGAGCGTGTGTATTTCACCATCCACTTCTACTACCAGTGGCTGAGCTTCGGAGGTGAACGAATATCCCAGCTCTTCGATCGCCGCAGTATGAATGCCGCCTTGGGATCTAATATCAATACCGGACTTCACTGCTACCGCTCCACCCAGCACCATCACATCACGCAGGGTGCCGGTAGAGGCTCGGGTGCTGCGGCTGCCCATCGCCTCGATAGCAATTGCACCAAGAATTGCTGCCGCACCTAACAACATACGGGTATTGGCCTTTCTTTTAACCTCGCGCAAAGCGGCGGCTTCGACACTTTGGGCTTTGCGCCATTCCATATAGGGGTTGCTCATATCCAGATAAAAATTATCGTAATGACCATTAAGCGTGTCGATAAGCATGTAGTCGCGTTCGCGGATGATTTGTACGCGCTGGAATGCCGGATCGTTAACAGCCGGTAGTCGTTCTAAATTATACCGCCCTTTTTCGTTCTGGCGCAGATGTCCAGCGAAGGTGTCCGGTGCCATATCTGCGGCAAACCTAACATCAGCAAACTGGCGGATGGCAATGCGTTCTTGATCACTTAGTTGATTCCGAAATTTAACTAAATCGTTAGCTATGAGCCGGTAAACCATCTGAAATGCATCCATTCTAGGGGCTAAATTGTCATAGATTTTGGGATCAACCTCACCGGAGTAAGTCTTTCTGAACCACACTCGGCCACTGGCATCTTCTGCGCTAATTTTTAACTCAAGATCGGCACCATTTGAATTCAAAATCAAACCGCTTACCAGGATTTCTGCACCTTCGGTGTTTTGGGGCACCACCCGTACGGCACCCCAGTAACCGGTTTTTTCCATAACCCCGCGCAGGTGAATGGGAATATAGCGAGCCTCCGCTTGACGAATTTCGGTGCTTAGGCCTAAGGCGTTTTTTTCCTTTTTCGGCAATACACCGGGCTCAAACTGCTCAATCCAGACATCCAGCAACTGCGCTTCAGGCAGTTCCTGAACAATTTTGTGTAAATCAACCTGCACGGGCGCTTTTCTTTGGCCACCCGTAGAGGCACATGCCGATAATAAGAACACGCCAATAACTAGCGCTAGTTTTCCTGTGCGAATCATAAAGTCTCTTTTTTATTAATAACTGCTAAATTTTTGCTAACCGGTATTATATTGACTGCCGCCCTCAGGGGCTGCCCTGCTTATAGCGGCGATACTCTGCCCATAATTTTCTTTTTAGTTCCGGGTCAGTTTCTTGTTCTGCTGCCTCACGCAATTGCCGGGCAATAACATCATCATTACGCCCATCCGGAGTACCCGGAGGTGCGCTGCTGGGCTTGCCTCCAGAGGGTCTGCCGGAGGACGCGTTGCTGCTGTTATTGTTACTAGTGCCGGTTTCATCGCCCTGTTGGCCGGACTGTTGACCAGATTCTCCAGTTTCACCGTCACCATTTTCAGTGCCGTCCTCAGCTTGTGCACCTTCAGAGCCATCGGCAGCCGATTCCCCCTCGCCAGTACCATTTGCACCACCGCCACCACCTGCTGAAGCTGCCTGTGCCTTGCGGGCTTTTACCCGGTCTTGCTCGCGCAGCAGCTTCTCATCGAAATCACCCAATGAGGCATTAAAGCGATCGACTACTGCAGCCGTTTTTTCCGCGGCTGTGGTTTCCCAATTTATATCAATAACCACCGGTGACTGATAGCTTGAGGTGTATTCATCACAGGGGATATCCGCAGGCACCAGATGCTCAGGAGAATACTGCAACAAGCGGCAGCTTTGTGCCACCTGCCGACTGAGTTGAAGTATCCATTCGGCGAAATCAGCTTGTTCTGCAGGACTCGTATTGGCACTTTTTTCCGCCTGTTCAAAATCGCTCCGGGCGGCATTTAAGGCGCTGTAGTCACTGCGCAATTGCTCCATCAAAGTGCTTTCAGTTTGCGCTGTGGCAGTCTGTGCCGCTATGGCACAAAGCAATATTAGTAAAACAAATGTAGAACGCAAACCAGTCATAACGGGAATTATTACATATACCAATTGAACTCGCCCTGAATATAGTAGTAATAAACTTGATGAAACCCTAGGGACGGTACCTTTTAGGTACCGTCCCCTTGTAACAGGCTAGCGAATTATTATTTAAGCACCGGTGCCAGCACCTGCCAGACATTATCCAGCAATACCGGCTGGCCTTTTACATTTGGGTGAATACCATCATCCAATAACAGTTCCGGCTTTAAGGCCACGCCCTGCATAAAGAACGGCACCAACAATGTGTCGAACTTGTGGGCGATATCGGTGTAAATGGATTCAAACTGCTGGATATAGTCGGCTCCGTAGTTAGGTGGTAATTTAATTCCAGCAAGTAGTACTTTCGCACCGATAGCCTGACTGCTTTGAACCATGCGGCTCATATTATCTCGGGTAACACTCGGGTTCATTCCCTGTAGACCGTCATTGGCTCCGAGTTCAATAATTACGATTTCGGGCTGATATTTTTTCAGCAAGCGTGGCAGGCGAGCAAGCCCACCCCCGGTGGTATCGCCGCTGATACTGGAATTCTGTATGCGATAGCTATACCCCTCTTGGTGTAATTTTAATTTGAGCAGATGCACCCACGACTGATCGCTATTCATTTCGTAGCCTGCACTTAAGCTATCACCCATAATTAATATCACCGGTGGTTCTTCTGCAAGAACAGAATCTGAAAATAAACCTAAACTAATTACTAAAACCGCTAAAATACCTTTCATGAATAATTCAAACTCCGAATATGCACTAAAAGCTGAAAACCTCAGCAAAATTGTCACCAGCCCCGAAGGGCCATTGACCATCTTAGACCAGGTGAGCCTGCAAGTCAGCGCTGGTGATCGAATTGCGATTGTTGGTGCCTCTGGCGCGGGCAAATCTACCCTGTTAGGTTTGCTCGCCGGGCTTGATCTGCCGACTTCCGGAAAAGTCTGGTTGGGTAGTAGCGAACTCACCGCACTGGACGAAGATGGCCGCGCCGCATTACGCGCCAATCAGGTCGGTTTTGTTTTTCAGTCATTTCACCTTATCCCCTCATTAACTGCATTGGAAAATGTGATGTTGCCACTGGAACTATCTAACCACGCGCAGCCATCGGAAGCTGCCATGCAAGCATTGAAAAATGTAGGCCTGCATGAACGCGCCGGTCATTACCCTCGGCAATTATCCGGTGGAGAAAAACAACGGGTGGCTATCGCCCGTGCTTATGTGGTTCAGCCAACGGTTTTGTTTGCCGATGAACCCACCGGTAATCTCGACCAGCAAACCGGGGAAACCGTGATTGATATTCTGTTTGAGATGAATCGTGAATACGGCACTACGCTAGTCCTGGTCAGCCATGATATGGGGTTGGCACAACGCTGCGACTATATACTGGAAATGGAAGCCGGGCGGATTAAAACGGAGCACAACGCTTGAAGTCACTGGCACTTGCTTGGCGTTTGCTGCTGCGCGACTGGAAGTCGGGTGAGCTTACTGTATTAGCAATAGCGCTGATTATTGCGGTCACTTCACTCACTGCTGTGGCCTTTTTAACCGATCGTGTCGGACATGCAGTAGAGCTTCGAGCCGCAGAATCACTGGCTGCTGATTTGCGTCTGAGCTCCGGCCGTGCGCTGCCCGAAAAATATCTGCAAACTGCGACTGCAGCGGGTCTGCAAACCGCCGTCATGGTTACCATGCCAAGTGTGATTTTTGATGCTGATCGCAGTGCCCTGGCGGCCATTCGTGCGGTAACTCCAAGTTACCCTCTGCGTGGAAAACTTAAAACGGCCAACGCATTACTCGCAAGCGACACCGAAACAGACAGCACCCCAGCCCCCGGTGAGGCCTGGGCAAGCACCCGCTTACTGGCCCGATTGGGAGCTGATACCGGAGCCACAATACGCGTTGGTAAGACGCATTTAAAAATTACCCGGGTATTAAATTTTCGCCCGGATCAAGGCTGGCAGTTTGTCGATCTTGCGCCGACGCTGCTGATTAACATTGACGATCTGGAAGCCACCGCTCTTGTCCAGCCGGGTAGTCGGGTGACTTACCGGCAACTTTTTTCCGGTACGCGAGCCGCTGTTAACGACTTTAAACCTCAGCTTGAAGCGCTGATGCAGGCCGGCGAACAGTTAAGCGATATTGAAGATACCAACCCGCAAATTCGTTCTGCTATGGAGCGTGCCGGGCGCTTTCTTAATCTTGCATCTTTGGTCAGTGTGTTACTGGCCGCAGTAGCGGTTGCGATGGCATCAAGACGCTACGCACTACGCCATAGAGACCGTATCGCCCTGCTCAAGTGCCTGGGTTCACAACAGGCGTTTATTATCCGGCTAAACCTGCTGCAGATGCTGATGCTAACCATTCTGGGGGCTACCGTTGGCGTAATCCTGGGTTATCTCTCGCAGGAAGGTCTCGCCTGGATCGCTAAAGACCTAATTGCTCAAGAACTACCGGCACCCAGTGCTGCACCGATTTTTCTAGGGTTTGTAACCGCATTATGCATACTTTGCGGTTTTGCCTTGCCCGACCTTATGCAAATGGGCAAAACCCCGGTATTGCGAGTATTGCGCCAAGATGTAGAACCACCGCCATTACGCTACGGAATTAGTTATCTCGCCGGCATTATCGCTGTTCTTGCCTTATTGCAATGGATCATCGGCGATATCGCCCTGGTACTCGGCATAGCTTTAGGCGCTGCAGTCACATTTGCAATGCTGGGACTTGCCGGTTGGTTGCTGGTTAAAGCCACCAGTCGTTTTCGCGGCGTTGCTGGGGTAGCCTGGCGCTACGGGCTGGCCAACTTGAATCGCCGCGGTCGCGAAAGCGTGGTCCAGGTGGTCGCCTTCGGGCTGGGGCTGATGGTGTTGATATTATTAACTCTGGTTCGCAACGACCTGATGGACACTTGGCGCGATAGCCTACCAAGTGATGCTCCAAATCAGTTTATGATCAATATTCAGGCACATGAAGTGCCACTGATGCAACAGTTTTTGAAAGATAAGCAGCTACAGATTCCAGACTTTGTACCACTGATACGCGCCCGTCTTACCTTGATTAATGGCGAGGATGTTAACCAGATGACCTTTGAGGATCCTCAGGGTGAGCGCTGGGCGAAGCGCGAATCCAACCTTAGTTACAGCAACACCATCCAAACTGGCAACAGTCTGGCTGAGGGCAGCTGGTGGCCGGCTGGTACCGATCGACACGAAGTTTCATTGGAGGAAAATTTCGCTAGCGAGCTGAACATTAAAATGGGTGATGTGCTGGGTTTTGAGATTGCCGGTGAACCGGTCATAGCTACTGTTACCAGCTTCCGCACGGTCGAATGGGATACCTTTAAACCGAATTTCTTTATGGTGTTTTCACCCGCTGCATTGAAAGGATACCCTGCCAGCTACTTAGCAGCACTCTATGCTAGCCCTGAAGATGCTGGCAAAGTTATCGACCTAATGCGTCAATTTCCGAGTGTTACTGTAATTGATCTTGAGGCTTCTCTGGCGCAGGTGCGCGATGTAATGGATAAGGCTTCACTGGCAGTTCAAGCCGTGTTTTTGTTCACCCTGATTGCCGGGCTCGCGGTGTTGTGGGCAGCGGTACAGTCCAGCTTGGATGAACGCAGCTTTGAAAGCGCCATCCTGCGTACTCTGGGCGCTTCCAAAAAACGAGTGCTTTCAGGGGTTGCGGTTGAGTTCATTGCTATTGGGCTGCTGGCAGGGCTGCTGGCATCGACCGGCGCTAGTCTGGCGGCCTGGCATCTGGCGGTAAATGTATTTAAGTTCGAGTATCAATTCAGCCTAGCGGTTTGGCTGGCAGGGCCATTATTAGGTATGTTTTTTGTCGGCATCAGCGGTTTGCTTGCAACTTGGCGAGTGGTTACCCATTCACCGGTAAGCGTTTTGCGGGCTGCCTAATTAATTACCATTTTTTGGCGAATATGACTATGGGCACATCTATTCCTACTCTGAATGACTTAAAATAGCATTTCTAATCAGGGTAGGAAGAAAATATGGTGGTTCGTGAACCGCAAAATCTAATCGGCCAATCGCCGGCATTTACTGCCGTGCTTGAGCAAGTATCCCAGTTGGCGCCCCTAAGCAAACCCATATTGATTGTGGGTGAGCGCGGTACCGGCAAAGAACTGATTGCCGAGCGCCTGCACTTTCTCTCAAAGCGGTGGGAAAACCCTTTTCTCAAACTCAACTGTGCCGCATTGACCGAATCGCTGCTAGAAACCGAACTTTTCGGCCATGAAGCCGGGGCTTTTACCGGTGCCGCTAAACGCCGTAAAGGGCGTTTTGAATTGGCTGATAACGGTAGCCTGTTCCTCGATGAACTGGCGAATACTTCTCTAGGAATCCAAGAAAAAATCTTGCGGGTGGTTGAATATGGTGAGTTTGAACGAGTGGGCTCATCCACCACCATTAGCACCGATGTACGCCTGATAGGTGCCACCAATATGGATTTACCTGCTCAGGTAAAAGCCGGAAAATTCCGCGCCGACCTGCTTGATCGCCTCGCATTCGATGTCATCACCCTGCCCCCGTTGCGGGTACGCATCGAAGATATTCAGTTGCTAGCCGAACACTTCGCCACCAAAATGGCCAGTGAACTGGAGCGTGAATATTTTGCCGGCTTTGCCAAGTCAGCCCGAGCAGCATTAATGCAATATGCTTGGCCGGGCAATGTTCGTGAATTGAAAAATGTAGTCGAGCGCGCAGTTTATCGTAACGATGATGTAGAAGCCGAGATTACCCAAATTGATTTCGACCCTTTTGAATCACCCTGGCGACCCTTGGGTGAACCAGTTGAACCATCAGTTGAAAACCCCGCTGTAGCTACCACTATACTACCGCCGGAAGCGTTTAACCTAAAAGACCATATCCAGCAAACCGAAATTGATTTAATCGAGGCCGCTTTAAAACAAAACAAATACAAACAAAAACAAACCGCCGAGTACTTGGGAATGACCTACCACCAACTCCGTGGCTACCTACGCAAGTACGATATTTCCGATAAAGACGACTAAGCCGGGGGCGGTACCTTTAGCTACCGATCACCCCCGTACCGTAGGGTGGGCATTTATGCCCACGCGTAAAAGCCAGTCAACCCGAGCCTGTTTCTCGAATCGTTATAATTTCGCTGCGTGGGCATAAATGCCCACCCTTCTATGAAGCACAAAGTCAAGCCTCTGGTTAAAATATCCCCTTCCCGATTTTCGGGCTATTAGGGCATCACTTGTTATCTAGTCTTTCTGTTCTGTCAGGTCGT
>JAKITM010000144.1 GCA_021648045.1 Lysobacterales bacterium | reverse complement strand
TCATTAATCGCCTTAATACTTTTGTTTTCTTTATCCTCAGAGTTGCGCAACATAAAAACAAATTCACCTGTTACCCGCGCCATTTCCAGCTTGGCTGCATCCATCACCCGCACAGCAACCGTTACAGTTCCATAGCCATCATCATCACTACTTACGCCTGGGTGAATAAAGCTCTGCTCTTTAGAGCGCAGAGACATGGGACCAAGCGCAATAACCTTAATTTTTTGCAGCAGAGGCATAAGTATTTTCTCTGTGCCACTACTGCCGCCAGCACTGGCCAGTACCTGTGGCTTGGGTAAATCCATAAGCAAGAAAATATCCACGAAGTCCCCCGCTGTAAGCATATATGAATCAGTGGCGAATTCATCAATTTCTATGGTAACGGCACGCTCCCCAACCTCAATTAATTCGGAAAATCGTGCAACCACACGACCGGCCATAAAGTGAGCCAAAAGCGGCTCTCCTTTGGACATCGGTCGTTCCAGGACATGCCCTTGAAAGTCGCCGAATATACCAGGAGTAACCGCAAACTGTGAGACATGCTCACCTAGCAACTCTACAACCGCCATATTTTCCGGGCCGACAGCATCGCCAGGCACCAAGTTAGTAGTTGCCACCACAACACTTACCATCGCGCCGGCATCTTTACCCATCAACAAGTCGCGTAGCGCAGCCTCTTTGTTTACCAAATATTTATTGGTTAAATAGAATGCCCCGATCCCGATAACTATCGCAATCCCTAGCAAGCCCCATGACCCTCCAAGGCCTTTTTTATTTTTTTGCGTTGCCATATCTTCAGATAGCCTTTTTATTAATCATTTTTATTAATCATTTTTATTAATCATTTTTATTAATCATTTTAAGTAGTCACTACTCTAAGTAATCTATCCATTTTTGGATGTCCCCTTTACCGCTAATAGCATACTCATAACCAGCGTAATCTTTTTTTATGGCCTCTGCTAATAGTTGCACCGCACTCTTGTCATTAAATACTGGTGCCAGCAAACTGACCAGAAGCGCCATCAAACCCATAATATAGCTAATTGTGGCAACACCTTTTTGCCTGTTCGTAAAGATTATTTGCTGTTTCATTTCTCCACCTGCACTGCTACTACCATCGTTTTATTACCCTGCACCGAAAAAGCCATATTCAACTCATTACCACCTTTATTCATTATTAGTGCTGATGCGCTCTTACGCCCAGAAGCATTAGTGTTCTCAGCCAACTCTATCCAGCCTTTTTTATTAAAATGACGACGATAATACCGCAGGTTATCAGCCACGCTTTTGGTATTTTCAATGACCAGCGTGCGGCTACGCTTGCCGGAATCATTACCCGTAATATCGTTAATCACTATTGAAGAGCCTGGCATCGGGAAACCCTTGCCGCGAACAAATTTCTTTTTAAGTGTTTTAAGGTCACTGATAGAAAGCAGTCCGGTAACGCTTAGTGGGTTACCTTCTCTGATTTGCACCACATACAAAAAGCCATCATCGGCATAAGAGATAATATTCCACGGCACTACTTTGGTCTGCTTGGCCTTGCCAGACCATAGTTCCTGGTAAAATTTTTCGATCTCGGCAACAGGCTTGGAAGACTCAAATGTATACGTTTTCATATCAAGACCATTCAGTGTCATTTTATCAGCCACTATGGCAAGGCGCATAAATTCAGGAGCCTTAAACTCCGGCATGGCCCAAGCAAAAGTTGTTGCGAGCAGAAGGAGTATAAATATAAAGAGTTTTTTCATTTTTATCGCCACCTACACCGTGGTTGTGCTGCTCCGAAGGGAGAAGCACCAGCACCCAAAACTTCATCCGGGACTTTATCTGCATCAACTTTTCCGAACACCAAACAGTTCGTGGCAATGTCTCGCGTAAACGGCACTAGGGTACTAAATAGCCGATTCCCCGCCAAATCCTGAATAGCACCCAAAACAACATTGTCAAGTATAGTTGTAAGAGTAAGGCCGCGAACCAATTTTTCATTGTGACCCAGGCCGCCTGCCCCCCAGCCATCCGCTAGCAGGGTATGTTCCCGGGTAAATTTTATATCGATACCGGCGAATGCATCAAACCATGCTGGCTCTTTAACATCCATCGTTATTGCGCTGGTGTATAAGCCGTCAGTATTTAAATTAAACCCACCAAAACGACTAGCAATACCTGCCAACAAACCAACAACATTCTCAGCTATGCCAGGAACATCGTCACCATCTCCTGAATCTGCAACAATACTAACATACTGATCGACCGGTGCCCCGGATGCCCGCTCAAACAAAGCCTCATGACTGGCTGCCCCTGAACCATCGCGATTCATAAAATAACTCATGTAATCCAGCTCTTCTCCGCTGTTACCAGAACCCTGTTCGCTATGGATTGGCTCATCTCTACCGGAAAAAAATCGAGCCTGGGTTTCAAACCCAATTTGAGTGTTGGATTTTTGTGCTACGAAGGCACCGCTACCACCAGCACCACCCGCAGTGGCAGAGCCAGGTGCAAACCAAGCTGTACGCTCCCAAGCGGCATAACGAGCTGCTACTTCAACTTTTTGCTTGGTGTCAATATACTTTCCCAATAACGGGGTCAGAATAAATAAGGGTACCAACACAAAAGCACCCACTATTATCACCTCTACCATTACCGCACCAGTCTGACACCGGTATGATTTATTGTGAATTTTCATAATTAAATACCTGCGGCTCACCAATACCAAACCGTTCCGACCCATGTCTTATTCAAAATAGCTCAATCAGCTCAAGCTCTACACTCTCATACTTTGGCTTTTAAGGGCTTTTAAGCAATACGATGCTCTATACCCATAAATTAGGGGGGTCCAAAAGACCCCCATGTCACCACCATAAATGCATTCAAGTTTTTTCACCAAAACACTAAAACCTTTTACTTTCCGCCTGCTGTTGCTGTCTTGGAGTAATCACCAAGAGTGACATCTGTTTCTGCAGTAGTCTTTGCCTTAGTTCCTGAAGTTGTAGCTGCACTTAATGACGCCGATGCGTCTGTGCCGCCCATCTCTTGAGCCATTGCGCCAACCTGAGTTCTGACAGTTTTACCAAATAAGGTAAACGCACCGATTGCGGCAATAGCAATAAGGGCGGTAATAATAATGTACTCAGTCATTCCTTGACCAAGCTGAAAGCGTTTAGGTTTAAATTGACTTTTCATTTGTATCTCCTCGTTTACATTTAAATAAAATTAGTTTCTTTTCTACTATACGACTATGCAATAACTCTTGGTTTCACGAATCATTAAATCCGTAAGTTTTTGTATAGCGACATGAGAACAGTAACATACTTTGTCAGAGAACTGACTATTATTGTCAGAAACTGACGATAATCTTCTCAAAAGCGACCTAGTTGAGAATCATTATTATCTTTTGGAGCCTCTTTAATAGTATACAGGGCTGTTTTATGCTTTTTTTGAAGAAAAGCAAAGATTGTTTTCACCTGCCTGCAGAAGCTATACCCTCTTCTGACGCCACTGCAAGAACCAGCGCTGGGCCAATCAGTAGCGGTGGTATTGCAGTCAAGATATGCCCAAGCAGGATAATATTATTGAATAGGTGCTGGCCTGGCACGATGGGCGCGGCAACCTTGAGGTCAGATAACAGCGGCTGTTTAAACATGAAGCTGACAACCAGAAACATAGTGTAGACCAGCAGCGAGAGAATAATCAACTAAGCAAACTTGGTAACCATAAACCAGGTATTTAGTGGCACTTTTGTATCCATATGGGGCCTCTTACTTTAGCGATTGGGCATATGCTTTTAACATACGCCTGTGTACCTGCTTGTTGCTTTCCAAGTACACCATAGTGGCGTACTTTTTTTCTATTTCCAACGCGCGCCCTGGGTCTTCCATGGCCAAGGCACCCAACATTGCGGCATCGACAAAAAATGCGTTTTGATTATCCGTGAATTTATCACTCTCAGCCTCTAGCAATAATAAGGCCTTTTGAAATATCTGTTGTGGGTTTTTTGCTGCCAGTGCACTATAAAGTTCCAACTGCAGTTCGGTCTCTGGATGATTAAACTGACAGCCTTGCCACCGAGTCATTTGCCACAATGCCTGGTTTTCTTCAACTGCTAAATAGGAAATGGTCATAACCGCAACTTCATGTACTAAGCCGGCCCAAGAGGCCTCAGTGGAGTCTGAAGGGCATTGCCCAAAAGCACTGGCAGCCCCTAAAATATGGGGGCTTACCTCACTTTCCTGAGCCGCTTGGTTCGGCAAAATTACCAATGAATATAAGTCTTGCGCTGCCTTGGTGTTTTTTGAGCGTAAATAGCTTGCTCCCTGGAACGGCTGGCTAAGCTTATAGGGTGACGCTGGAATATAGTTATCAATTAGCATATCAAGAACCGGAAGCTCTCCCGCTGAA
>JAKITM010000025.1 GCA_021648045.1 Lysobacterales bacterium | reverse complement strand
ATGAAATTATCGTCGGTGCTGGCAGCAAAATATTAATCTTCAGTGTCATGGCAGCTTTTGACCACGCTGAAGTACTACTACCTGCACCAAGTTGGGTTTCTTATGAACCTCAGGCAAAATTGGCAGGACATAAACATAGCTGGATAAGCACAAGATTTGAAGATCGATGGAATTTAACAGCACAATCATTGGATGATTTTTGTAATAATAGAAAGAACCCTGAAGTACCATTAATTCTAGTGCTGAATTATCCCAACAACCCATCAGGCCAAAGTTATTCAGCAAAGGAACTCGCCGATTTAGCAGTGGTTATGAAAAAACACAAAATCATAGTTATTGCAGATGAAATTTATGGCCTGCTTAATTACTCCTACCCGCAAGCATCCATAGCACATCATTATCCAGAAGGCAGCATAACTTCCTCTGGCCTATCAAAATGGTGCGGTGCAGGCGGTTGGCGGTTAGGCTTCATCCATGTGCCGTCAACACTGGGAACAGAGCTATTTCAGGCGATCATTAGCGTTGCCTCAGAAACCTATTCTTGTGCGTCAAGTCCCATTCAAATAGCGGCCACCACAGCGTATTCTGAGCAATCCTTGGCACAAGAGTTTTTAGAAAAACAGATTAAACTGCTTAAGCAGATTAGTATTTATTGCACCAACTGTTTAACTGATATTGGCATTAAAGTACATCCTGCCGTTGGTGGCTTTTACCTATTTCCCGACTTTTCTTTTTATCAGGAACAACTAAAAAACAAGGGCGTCTCTACCAGTAATCAACTGACAACTGCAATAATGGATGAAACGGGTGTCGCTTTATTACCTGGTAGTGCTTTTGGTATGCCCTCTGAAAGTTTAACTGCCCGACTTGCATTTGTTGATTTTGATGGCAGCCAAATCCTTAAAAAAGAGTATGAATCGGCAGAATTTGACAAATTAAAACAGGGAATACAAAAACTTGCTCAATGGTTTTTGGCTTTAGGCTAGGAAATCGCTCCTGTTTCTCCCAAAAGCGCCTTGTTGGTTTCCTATACCTGCATTATAGAGTTCGCAAAGAAGCTGATGGGCCGGGCCTGGTTTAGCGGATAATCAGGCGCGGGACATGAATTTGGCATTCGCGGTATTTACTTTTATGATTTCACCTGTTTCCAGATATTCGGGTACTTGAATCTCAATTCCGGTAGATAATATCGCTGGCTTAGTACGGGCAGTAGCGCTGGCACCTTTTATTCCCGGTGCGGTTTCAGTAATCTCAAGGCTTACTGCCTGGGGTAGCTCTACCCCAACAATTTCGCCATCAACCAACATGGCGATCATACCTTCAAGATTTTCGCTCATATAGCCCAGTTGCTCTTCCAGCATATCGGCGTTCAGTGTGTATTGGCTGTAATCTTCATTGTCCATAAAGATAATCATTTCGCCTTCGCGGTAGGAAAATTGAACCGCGCGGCGGGTAAGGTCGCCGTCTTTTACAAAGTCATCTCCCTTGAGGGTTTGTTCCAGCTTTTGGCCGGTGCGTACATTAAAGAATTTTATTTTGTACAAAGTTGAAGCACCGCGTGCCGATGGCCTGCGAATATCAATTTGGCGGGCAATATATACATTGCCATCCAGTTCTACTACAGTTCCTCTTTTAATATCACTTGCTTTTGGCATGTTCAATCCTCGGATGAATGACTTGCAGTATTTGCTGCTGAATAAGTCATTATACTGAACTATTCCGCGGCTTACTGATCGGTAAATGATGAAGATTTAAGGCATACTTGTTATCGTTGTTTTGGGGTTCGAGTTAGATCTCAGCTAACATTCGGTTTTCACCTAAAGGACTTGCGAATAATGTTATTTTCAGCACAGATTTTACGGTTTAATTAATGATTGTAGATCCATCAGTTAAACCTCAACGCAACTGGCAGCAGATACTCCGCAGCCGAAAAATGCTGACCTGCCTGTTTCTGGGTTTTACCTCGGGTCTGCCGCTGTTTGTATTGATTCAACTGGTGCCTGCCTGGTTGCGTAGCAGTGATGTTGACCTCAAAACCATTGGTCTGTTTTCGTTGATCTCACTACCGTATACCTGGAAGTTTATCTGGTCGCCCTTGATGGATCGCTTTCGTTTGCCATTTTTAGGCCGCCGCCGCGGCTGGGCATTACTAACGCAGGTCGGCTTGTTATTTTCAATCGGTGCCTTGGGCATGTTCAATCCGCATGATTCCATGCAGATGATTGTCGGTTTGGTGTTTTTGGTGGCGCTGTTTTCGGCATCCCAGGATATTGTGATTGATGCCTATCGGCGCGAATTGTTGGCCGATGATGAACTCGGTCCCGGCACTTCCATCTTTATCAATGCCTACCGTCTTGCATCCCTTGTACCGGGCTCGTTGGCGCTGATCCTTTCCGACTTTCTGCCATGGACTACGGTCTACTGGGTGACGGCAAGTTTTATGGGGATAGGCATTATCACTACTCTAATGATTCGAGAAGTAGGCGAGGATACTCTAGCACCGCATAGCTTGCATGAGGCGGTGGTGGAGCCTTTCAAAGAGTTTTTCGGCAGGAGAGGTTGGCAGAGTGCCTTATGGACACTGGGCTTTCTCCTGCTGTATAAGCTGGGGGATAATATGGCCACTGCTCTATCCACACCGTTTTATCTGGATATGGGCTTTAGCCTGATTGAAATTGGCACTGTGGTCAAGGTGGCGACACTTTGGTCGACCATTGTCGGATCTATTATCGCCGGCATTGTTATGCTGAAAGTCAGTATCAACCGGGCGCTGTGGGTGTTTGGGGTGGTGCAGTTAGTTTCAATTCTCGGATTTGCTTGGTTGTCTGTTGTTGGTCACGATTCTTTGGTGTTATTTATGGTGGTTAGCTTTGAATATCTGGGTGTAGGCATGGGCACAGTAGCATTGACCGCTTATCTGGCGCGTGAAACCTCCATTGCCTTCACTGCCACTCAGTTTGCACTGTTTTCCAGTTTTGTTTCTATACCCCGGATTTTTGCCAATGCATCAACGGGCTATCTTATCGAGGCTATTGGTTACACCCAGTTTTTCTTCCTTTGCACTGCGATTGCCGTACCGGGTATGTTACTGCTACTTAAAGTGGCACCGTGGAATGAAAAAACTAAAAAAATCGAGTAGCTTCTGCTTTATATAGCAGGGTCAGAAGGCAGGGCTGACTTACAATTAAAGAACTGCCTGATAAATCGCGCCTAATAACAGGGGTTTTTCTGCGCCGGTAATTTCGCGGGTATCCACCAGTTTATTATTTAGTCTTTGCCAGCCGAGCCAGGCGAATAACAGGCCCTCGACCCAATCAGGGTCTATGCCGGCCACTGCGGTAGTTGAAACATTGACATCGGGTAACAGATTTTGCAAGCGTTTCATCAAGTCGGTGTTGTGTGCGCCGCCACCGCAAACCAGTAGTTTCGCAATAGTAGTGTCTCGCTCAGAATTCAATGAAGATGCAATACTGTGGGCGGTGAGTTCAGACAAACTGGCCTGAACATCTGCGGCTGGGATAGATTCCAGAGATGAGTGTTGCGCTAGCCAGACTAAATTAAAATAATCTGTACCGGTGCTCTTGGGTGAGGCTAGTTTGAAGTAGGGATCTTTAAGCCATCTCGTTACCAGCTTTTCGTTTGTCTGACCGCTGGCGGCCCAGATACCGTTTTGGTCATAGTTCTGATTTTTATTTTTCAGAATCCAGGCATCCAGTAAGCAGTTGCCGGGACCGGTATCAAAACCGCTGCCATTCGGGTGGCTGAGGTTGGCAATGCCACCAATATTAACGACCGCTGTACTAGTATCGCCTGCCTGAAAAATCTCCCGGTGCAACAAAGGCGCCAATGGCGCGCCCTGACCGCCGGCAGCCATATCCATGCTACGGAAGCCACTCACTACAGAAAGCCCGGTTAACAGGCTCAAACGGTGGGCATCGCCCAGTTGCAAGCTCCAAGGCAGTTCAGCTTTAGGCTGGTGGCCAATGGTTTGACCGTGAAAACCAATGCCGGCAATTAATTCACGCGAGCAGTGATTCTGACGCAATAGCTTGTTGACTGCATCGGCGAAAACGATGGAAAGTTCACCGTGCAGGCGCATCATATCGGTTAACTGGGGGGAGGAGTCATTGATCTCAACGGCGAGCTGTTTAAGCTCAGCCTGCAGTCCAGTTGGAAAGGGGTGGCTGTGGACGGCGACTATCTGTGGTGGTGCACTGCTAAAATCTGCCAGCACCACATCAATACTGTCAATGCTGGTGCCAGAGAGTAAGCCGATGGCATATTTATTCGGCTTTGGCATCACTCACAGCCGTGTTTTGGGCTAGTAGTTGTACTTGGTCCAGCTGGTTCAACTGGGTAATCAGAGGTTCGGCAATGCGTTTGAATTCGGGTAGTTCAGCCGCCGGTAAAGGTTCAGCCTTGGGTAGTTTTACGGTACGTGGGTTACGGTGTACCCCATTAACTACAAATTCATAATGTAAGTGTGGGCCGGTTACCATACCGGTTGAGCCAACGGTACCAATAGTCTGTCCCTGTCGTACCCGTTGCCCGGATTTAACTTTGCGTTTGGTGAAATGCAGGTATTTGGTAACAATGCCATTGGCGTGTTGAATAAACACATGGTGGCCGTTGTATTTACTGTAGGCAGAGCGGATCACTTTGCCATCCCCAGCTGAATAGACCGGAGTGCCTCTAGGAGCGCCGTAGTCAATACCACGGTGAGCTTTTACCCGTTTAAGAACCGGGTGATAGCGCTTCGGGTTGAAACTAGAGGTAATGTAGGAGAAGTTCAGCGGTGCCCGCAAAAAGCTCTTCTTCATGTTTCGACCTTCAGGAGTGAAGTAACTGAAGCCGTCGCCACTGGCAAAGCGAATTGCCCGAAAAATCTCGCCCTGATTTACAAAAGTAGCCGCATAAATATCACCGTCTCGTAGAAACTCACCATCACGGTAAAGCTTTTCATAAATCAGGCTAAAGCTATCGCCTTGTCGAATGTCTAGAACAAAATCGATATCCCAACCAAAAATATTAGCTAGTTTCATTACCATACTATCGGAAAGCCCGGCATTTTTACCGGCAACAAAGAGTGAGTTCTGAATAACCCCAGTAGCGTGTTGTTGGCGGCGATCTACTTCGCGGTAAATATCGGCTACAGAAAGGCCCTCTTCATCCAGCGATACGGTAATAAAGCGGGTTTCACCCAACTCCACCCGCAACTGGGAAAAGCTACCATCGGCATGGTCTTTAAATAAGAGCTCTTGGCCTAGGCGTAAACGCGGCAGGTTTTTGGTTTCTTTATTGAGCTTGATGATTTCATGCAAAAGCGAAACGCTGTAACTCCGATTGCGGAATATAGCATCCAGAGTTTGACCAGAGGCTATTTTAATGACATCCCAGCCTGCATTTAGGTCTGCTGGCGTAATAACCTCAGATATTTGATCAATATCTGTTGCTAGGGTATGCGAATCAGAATTTTGATCGGCGCTAGAAGTTAAATTTGAAGCTGGGCCAGAAGTCAGACTGATATTTTTAGTCTGCCCAGGCAGAATAATTTCTTTACTCAGCGATGTAGTAGTCACTGGCACCGGCATCGGGTTAACCAAGCCCATAGCGATACCAGTAAATACAAACAATGCGGCAACTAATAAGCCGTTACGGGTAAGGTTGGGTCCAAATAATCTCTGGATAAATTTATTGGCCTTGATTTGCGGAATAAGTTTAAACATATAAAGTGGGTCACTACTACTATTCACCGATGGCGTAACCTTAACTGCCACCTTGTTCAGCGTCAATTGGAATGCGTTGGAATGTTGTTGAAAAGCGCATTTGGGGCAGAAAAGTAGTGAAAATAAGGGTTTTTGGCGGTTTACACTCAATTTAACCTGAATTTCTTGTAAAACTGTATTCACAGCATTGCCTGTAGGCACTACAATCAGACTTTGAATATGGCGATGGTGTATTAGAGCTAATGGTAGATGATGTAATCGGTGAAATAAGCCGTGGAACTGAAGAAGTAATAAAAGTGGCTGAGCTTGAGCGCAAGCTTGCGCGTGGCAAGCCCCTGCAGATAAAAGTAGGTTTTGACCCTACCGCGCCGGATATTCACCTTGGGCATACTGTGGTTATCAATAAAATGCGCCAGTTTCAGCAGATGGGGCATGAGGTTACTTTCCTGATAGGTGATTTCACTGCTTTGATTGGTGACCCTACTGGTAAAAATGTCACCCGTAAGCCATTAACCGTAGAAGAAGTGGCAGAAAATGCAAAAACCTATACCGAGCAGGTTCTTAAAATTCTTGACCCGGAAACCACAAAAATTCGCTTTAACTCTGAGTGGATGAACGAAATGGGTTCGGTTGGCATGATTCGCCTGGCTTCTCGATATACGGTTGCGCGAATGCTAGAGCGGGAAGATTTTAAAAATCGGTATAAGTCGGGTGTTTCAATCGCTGTGCATGAATTCCTCTACCCCTTAGTGCAAGGCTATGACTCTGTAGCCATGAAAACTGATGTGGAAATGGGTGGCACCGACCAGACCTTTAATTTACTGGTTGGCCGTCATTTGCAACAACAGTATGGGCAGGAACCACAGGTGATTATTACTCTGCCATTACTGGAGGGCCTGGATGGCGTGCAAAAGATGTCCAAATCACTGAATAACTATATTGGTGTTGATGAGCCTGCCAATGCCATGTTCGGGAAAATCATGTCGATTTCTGATGAGCTGATGTGGCGTTATTTTGAACTGCTTAGTTCCCGTTCATTAACAGATATTCAGGCGTTGAAATCGGCGGTTGAGACTGGCCGGAACCCGCGTGATGTTAAATTTGAATTGGCGGCAGAAATTATCACTCGGTTTCATAACGCTAGCGCTGCAGAAGCGGCGCAGGCGGAATTTATTGCGCGCTTTCAGAGGGGTGCAATGCCGGAAGATATTGATGAGAAGACGCTATTGTTGGCAGATTTGACAAACCCAGGGATAGCGACAATTTTAACGGCTTGTGGGCTAACCGCCAGTAATTCAGATGCCTTCAGAATGATTAAACAAAAAGCGGTTAAGATTGACGCTGAAGTCATTAGCGACCGTAATTTACAACTTCAGCAAGGATTTTCGGGCGTGTTACAGGTGGGTAAACGACGATTTTGTAAGCTCTTTTTGAAATAAATTGTTGAAATTAAATTAAATATGTTGGATTCATTTTTAAATCAGCCTCCCGCTACCCTAGCTGATATCAATTGGCAGGATTGGCAAGCGGTAAATCCTGCCACCCTGTTATTTGTGATCAAAGATGGTGAGATATTATTAATTCGCAAAAAACGCGGTCTGGGGGCTGGAAAAATTAACGGGCCTGGTGGTAAGTTGGAGGGAACCGAAACTCCACTGGAATGTGCGCTCAGGGAAACTCACGAAGAACTGGGAATCCACGCACTTGCTCCGGAATATTGCGGTGTTCATCAATTTCAGTTTGTAGATGGTTACTCTTTGCTTGTGCATGTCTATAAGGCTTCAGATTTTAGTGGGAAACCGATAGAAACCGATGAGGCGATTCCGCACTGGTTTAAGCTCGATGAAATCCCCTATGCGGAAATGTGGGTGGATGACTGCCTCTGGTTGCCTTTGGTTATAAGCGGTGAAGAGTTTTCCGGGCGCTGGCTGTTTGACGGCGACCAAATGCTGGATTACGAACTCAAGTGTAAAACTGCAATATGAGTAAGTAATTTGTTAAAGTTTGGCTTGAACTGGTCAGCAAGCTGAAGATATGCCTATAATAGTAATAGGAACTATAAAAAGGGGTGTCATTATGGAACTATCTCCTGCACTTATAATTGGTTTAGTAGCTGCGGCAGTGATGATGTTTTGTCTTTATTTAGTATTCACAGTTGGTAAGAAGTTCAATGATAGAGTTGTAGGAAAACAATGGCGCTACCTTATCTGGCTTGTGGTTTTATTCACATTTGGTTATATCGCTCTGCCGTTTTTTGGCGAATTGCCACCCGAAACCATGCATCTGGTAGTATCTTTCGTATTTCTCTTTGGCGCCGTTTATGTGTTGATTACTATTAAGTTGATCAAAAAAATAGTGGATGACCTGACTGCCTGAATTCGCTGCGCTGTTCTGCATATTCTTCAAGGCTGAATAGGTCTTTTCTTTGTAATGCGTGGATATATTATTTTAGTCCATACGCCATGCGTAGCAAGGTTAAAGGGTTGGTTTCAGGGTTCTTAAGTTCAAGGCCATCTGCAATTTGGGTGGCAGCCATGGGGCAGTCACTTACCAGATAGTCGGCAGCGACTCTTTTGGCTCTAGAAATAGTTCTGCGGGCGATTTTTTGTAATTTTTTGTAAGTTTGTTTACGCATCCCATAGGAACCATCGTGGCCGGAGCAGCGCTCAATAACGGTAATTTCTGTATCCGGAATCAGGTCAAGAATGGCTTTTGTTTTCGGGCCGATATTTTGCACCCTTTGGTGGCAGGGCACATGCCAAGCAATTTTCCCCAGCGACTGTTTAAAATCGGTTTTAAGTAAGCCCGCTTTATGTCGATGTGCCAGATATTCAAACGGGTCAAAAATATGCTGCTTTACTCGTTGTACATCCTTATCATCTGGGAACATTAATGGTAGTTCTTGCTTAAACATCAGCACGCAGGATGGAATAGCAGCAACAATATCGCGACCGGCATCAATCTCAGCAAGCATTTGCGGGATATTAACCTGCCGGTATTTGCCTACGGTTTTCAGGTCTCCCTGCTCCAGTTTTGGCATGCCGCAACAGCGTTCTTTGGAGAGTAGTTGAACGGCGATACCGTTGTGTTGAAACACCTTAATCAGGTCCTCACCAATATCGGGTGCGTTGGCGTTGCAGTAACAGGTGGTAAATAGTGAAACTTGTCCCTGTGTCGGTGCTGCAATTTGTGGCGCGGCCTCATTGGGTAGGTGTCCTCGCATGCGTTTGCGCAGTGTATTTGAGTGATACTCTGGTAAGTGCGCATCTGTGTGAATGCCTAGGGTTTTTTTCCAATAACTTGCGTGCGGTTTTATTTTTATTGGCGGGGTCTCCGGTTTCTTCCAGATATTCCAAATGCCCGTGATAGAGCTGGCTTATAAAGAAAAATTAAGGCTGTAAAAAAACCCGCCAGAAGGCGGGTTTAATTGGTTTTTCTTAAACTGAGTATAGCCCCGACTTAATGGATGCGTAATTCGTCTAGAGGCGATTTAATGCCAGCCTGTAAACCATCCAACTCTTCTTCAGTGCCATGCCCGAGCAGTGCTTCAACCTGCTTGCTATCAACACCGTTGCGGATCATGTGTACTGCAAATGAATTACGCAATGTTGTCGGAGTTACCCGGGTATAAATTTGCGCTTCGATAGCGGCGCGTTCAATAGCTTTATTGATCCGATCCTCGGAAATATGCGAGGGCCTTGTCATATTGCCACTGGTTACATCAAAAGCGCGCTCAGCTGAGGGGAATGCGTACTGCCAACTCCAAGAACGCGCTCCGTTAGGGTATTGCTCGCGAATAGTCACAGGCAGATAAACCTCGCCCAGACCATCGGCGACATCCTTGATGTGTAATAATTTGCGGTCTTCGATATGTGTGCGCAGGGAAGGTATCAGTTTCTTTGGCATTATTGTCATCCACCCGGCTGCCCCGTTCGCCTGTCTTACTAGGATGTTTTGTTTTTGCAGGTCGATATCTCTGACGCGCAAGCTTATGCACTCGTTGACGCGTAATCCAGCACCATAAATCAGCGAAACCGCCAGCCATTCCTGACCATAGAGGTTGGACAATAGGCTTTGAATTTCGTCTTTACTGAGAATGTTAGACTTACGGACTGTGCCCTGTTCCGCTATAAGCTCGTTGAGCCAGTCGGGACAGTTACCCAACACATCTCGGTAAAGAAATAGCACAGCATGTAGTGCCTGATTTTGGGTCTGCACAGCTGCATATCGTGCTGATGCCAAGTAGGAAATAAAGGATTCAACATCTGCCCGCCCCAGTTCAGATGGATCTTGCTTGTTATGATATTCAACAAATGCCCGTGCCCAGTACATATAGGCTTTTTCTGTGTTGACATTAAACTGGTGTACACGCAAGGATGCGCGCATTCTATCTAATAGATTTAGTTCGTTAACCATGGCCCCTTCTCCGAAACAGATAATTTTAATAGCTTTATAAGAGCTATTATCCCCCACTTTGTGTCGGTGACCAATCCGTTGATCTATGCTACTTCCTGTAGGAAATTTCCTACAAAGTGTCGGTACATAATCAATATACCTTGTATGACTATAGCCCAATAATTCAAAAAGTGCAATTTTATCTTGAAAAGTGGATTTTCCCACCCAAGCTGCTGTAGTTACTTGTGAGCTGACCAAAGTATAGCTTTATTATCTGTAAGTTACTGGGGCGAACAATGATTTCACTATTAGCTTACTAAGTAGGCTGTCGGTTTCAACAGTTTGTAGTTTGCGCTTAGGAATGTTTTTCGCTGTCACTGTCGCTGGTAGGTTTGGTGCTTTCAGGCGCATCTGTAAGTGACTTATTGCAGTGAGGGCAGGCATCACCGTAGTGTTTGCGCTCAGCGGTTTTTATTAGGCCTTGTGCCTGCGCTTCTGTAAGTCCTAGGCTTTCCCGATACTGTTCGAGCCGATTGGCTTCGTATAGAGAGATTTTGCCATCAGACATAGCAGTTTCTGCAGCTTCTTCGAATGTATCAGTCCGCCGATGTATTTCAGCCGAAAAACCTGAAGCCAAAAAACCCGCCATAAGGCGGGTTTAAATAGGTATATCTCAAGGGTGTATAGCCTTGATATTAATGGATGCGTAAATCATCCAGAGGCGATTTAATGCTAGCCTGTAAACCATCTGATTCTTCTTCAGTGCCATGCCCGAGTAGTGCCTCAACTTGCTTACTATCAACACCGTTACGGGTCATATGTACCGCAAAAGAATTGCGCAATGTCGTGGAGGTTACCCGTATATAAATTTGCGCGTCGATAGCGGCACGTTCAATTGCCTTGTTGATTTGGTCTTCAGGAATATGTGAGGTTCTTTTCAAGTTGCCACTTACTGGGTCAAAATCCCTCTCTGTTGATGGGAAAGCATACTGCCAGCTCCAGGAACGCGCGGCGTTTGGATATAACTCACGGGCATTCACAGGCAGGAAAACCTCGCCAAGACCATCGGCGATATCCGTGATGTGCAGCAATTTGCGGTCTTCAATATGTGTGCGTAGGGAGGATAGAAGTTTCCTAGGTATTATTGTTGTCCACCCGGCGGCTCCGTTTGCCCGCCTTACCAGGATGTTATATTTTTGCAGGTCGATATCTCTAATGCGTAAATTCACGCACTCACTGGCGCGTAGACCGGCACCATAGATTAGAGAAACCGCTAACCGTTCTTGACCATGAAGATTAGATAGCAGGCTTTGGACCTCATCTTTGCTAAGAGTGTTGGACTTACTCGTTGCTTTCTGATCTGCTACCAGCTCGTTGAGCCAGTCAGGGCAGCTGCCCAGCACATCTTTATAGAGGAATAGCACAGCATGCAGCGCCTGACTTTGGGTTTGCGCAGCCGCATATCGCTCTGATGCCAAGTGGGAAATAAAGGATTCAACATCTGCCCGCCCCAGTTCAGATGGATCTTGCTTGTTATGATATTCAATAAAAGCCCGTGCCCAGTACATATAGGCTTTTCCTATATTGATGTTAAATTGGTGTGCACGCAAGGATACGAGCATTCTATCTAATATTTTTAGTTCGTTAACCATGACCACTTCTCCGAAACTGATAATTTGAAAAACCTTTACCAGCGAGTATACTACCACTTTGTATTGGTGACCAATCCGTTGATCAACGCGCGCTGGGGATTGGGGTGAGAAGCGGGTTTTCGAGCAAGCGAGCTACTTTTCTGCGGGTTGTTGACATATTTATTGATGTCCCCGTTGTTGTTGCGACTGGCATGCTTGCCGAATGCCGGCCAGCAAACGGGGGCCCGGGCGTGTAATCCAGTCGGGATTCAAGCGGGTGAAGTGGGGGTCAGGACTGCTTCCCAACCAGGGAGACCAGATTGCAACAGTATTATTATGACTGCTTTCTGGTTGTTCGGACTGGGTATAAAAAATCACTTCCGGAGCCGCTGCGAGAACGGCCTCATGGCTAACCGCAGGAGCCAGAGTGACAAGCTCTGAAAATACATTGACCCCGTGACAAACTGCAAGTGCATGGGAGATCAGGTGTTCACCGTTCACCGTATAAAGAGGGGTAGCATAAAGCTGGATAAAATAACGAAAAGCAGGGGATTGTTGATATTCTTGCACCAAGGCTTTTAATTCCCGACGATAATCGGCAGCAGCGATTTTTGCAGTTGCTGTGGTTGCCAATGCTTTTCCAATATTTTCGAGCAGGTCAGCAATCTGCTCAGGGGTTGAAACCCCGGTTCGCCAAACAGGAATTCCCAAGGACTCTATTTTATCCAGAACATCTGCCGGATTACCGCTGTCCCAGGCGATCACCAGGTCGGGCTTGAGGATCAGTAACTGTTCCATATCCAGGCGAAATGCATTGCCGATACGCGGTAAGTTTTTTACCTCTTGCGGGTAATCGCTCCACTCTACAACGGCTTTTAGTTTTGTGCTGCCACCGGCGGCAAAAACCAGTTCGGCTAAGTTTGGCGACAGCGTTACAACTGATTCGGCAGGGCTGGTTAAGGTGGTAATACTGCCATCAGCATTCAACAAGTTAACCGTTGCATTTGCCGACAGGGGGATCAATGCGGTAGCTAGGGAAAGAAATAAACCAAAGAACCAGGGCTTTTCAATCAACTGAGCCAACCTGCGAGCAGCAAAATGGCTAATCCTGCCAGCCATACACCCATTACCCGCCAGACCAGATCCATCGCTTGTTGAACTGCCGCGTGAGGCTCGGTTTCAAGTTGGTCAGCGAAACCGTCATTACCGACAGAGCCGGTAACGATAATACAGTTGGCCGCGGCCCGTAAAAAACCGTTATTTCCCTCAAAAAGTGAGTGACCCTGTTCATCATGGTATTGCTTCCAGGCTGAATATACGGAGTCAAAATCTGCGGCGATTGCCAGTGAGAGCGTCATCAACTGAGCGACGGGCCATTCCATTAGGCTGCATACAGTGCGGAAATTTTGTCTTTGCCTGTCACTGAGGGGTAACGCACGATGTGTCAGCCATTCAATCATTCGATAAGCCAGAGCGCCGGCAATTCCGGCAATCGCAAACCAGAAAATAATCGCAAACCAACGGCGCAGGGCTTGTTGAAAAACCGCGCCTGCAAAGAGAGGGCTGTCATCAGCATCTTCTAATGGCTCATCTGCATGGCTATGCTCACCGGCGATGCTGTCGCAGGCTGAACCCCGCAGGTGATCACGGGCTTTGTTTTTTCCCTCACTGGTTTGTGCACCCAGATAAGCTTTGATGTCGGCATCCAGGTCGCGTGGACCAAAAGTGTAGAGCAGCACAAGTATTGATAGGATAAACAGACCAAAACTACCAAGCAGAGCTATGCTTAGCTGTGCCAGCAGGTAAAGCAGGGCGAGAGGAATTAAGGGTAATAAGATAAGGCTGCTGATACCTGCCCAGCCGGGTAGTATTGAGAGCTGGTCATTGGCTTTGCGTACATATTTTTGCAGCCAGCCGGAGCCCCGATATTGAGATAATAGCGGAAAAAAGTGAGTCAGCGCGAAGGCTATCAGAATGGCGAGTATTGTCATTGGGGTTTAATTTCTAGGGTTTAATGTCTAAGTTCTAGTTTCCATGATAAGCCTAATATTCTAGCGTAATTGTCAAGTAACGAGATTAACAGGTGTTTTTAATTCGATCAGGCGCTTCTGCAGGCTGTAATGCATGGATCAACTGGCTGAGGTCATCGCCGGTTTGTCCAAGATACCATTCCGATACCAGCTGGAAAGCAATGGAAACCCGGTTGGGCATATAGAGCTCCCCTTTCGCTAACAACTGCGGTAATTCTTTGCTGGAAAACCAACGAATGGTTTCCAGCTCATTGTCGCCAATTTCACATTCGCGTGAAGTGGCTTCGGCAATAAACCCAGCCATTGCCGCGGCTGGGAATGGCCAGGGCTGCGAGGAGCGATAGGAAATCGTTTTTAATTTTACTCTGGCTTCTTCCCATATTTCCCGAACCACTGCATCTTCCAGGCTCTCGCCGGGTTCAACAAAGCCCGCAAGGGTGGAAAAACGATTTTGCGACCAGCTTGCTTGGCGACCCAATAGACAGGCATCGCCGTGAGATACCAACACAATAATAGCCGGATCTATTCGTGGGAAAGTTTGCCTACCGCACTCAGTATTGCTGCATATCATCCTGTGTCCACCTGAGCGCAGTGAGTTGGCTGCCCCACAGGTGCCGCAAAATGTATGCCGGTGCTGCCAGTAGTGTAGCGCTTTGGCATAAGCGAGTATCCCGGCTTTCAGTGGGTGCATATCTGCAGCGAGCAAGCGCAGGTCTGAAAACTGACCTTTTTTGTGTTGTTCTAAAAGCTGCTCACGCTGCTGGTCATTTACGGTTACCGCAAAGTAAACCTGATCATCCTTTTTGCCTAATAAGGTTGGCTCACGAATAACATTGTTATGTTTTAGATCAGACGGATGTATGTAGATGGCTTCATAGCTGTTATCGCCGATTTTTTCAACCAGGCAGCGACTGCGCCAAAGCGGAACTAGTCGGGTGTTGTGGTTTTGTAGTTGCTGTTTCTGCCAGTCTGAGTTTTCACGATAGTCCACCAGACGATCTAGCCTTACGCCGCTGAAGCGATTTAGCGTTGAGGCAGTGAGCCGGTCGATTTGTGCTGACACGGTGACTTAAATGCTGAAAGAAGAGCCGCAACCGCAGGTTGTGGTTGCATTAGGGTTGCGAATAACAAAGCGCGAACCTTGCAGGTTTTCTGTGTAGTCAACTTCTGCACCTTCAAGGTATTGCAGGCTCAGTGGGTCAACCAGCATGTGTACACCGTCGTTTTTAATGACGATGTCATCGGCTTGCATATCTTCGTCGAATGAAAAACCATATTGGAAGCCGGAACAGCCGCCGCCGGATATGTAGACTCGTAACTTTAATTCTGGATTCTTTTCTTCCAGGATCAGTTCCTGAACTTTGCGCGCGGCAGCGCTGGTTAGAACCAGTTCTGATTCATCATCAATTGTATTTATTTGTAGAGTATCCACGGGCGTATTCTACGCCTTTTTATAGATTTGTGTGAATTGAGTATGGAAATCAGCTGCGGCGTTGCTTACTGGTTTTACTATGGTTTGCTGCTGATGATGTCCTGCCAGGAAAAACTGGCCTGTACCCGCGACTTCTTTTCAGGTTTTAAGGTTATTTCCACGCTTTCGGGAATAAAATCTTGCGGTAAGGTTAGATAGCCCTCTACCTGTTGAAAATACTTAAAACTAAACTTGGGTAATTGCGTGTTTTCCGGATGCAATGATTGCCAATTTAACAGTCCGGGTTGATTGGCCAAGGTGCCACGCACTAAAATATGGATGTCACCGTTAATGGTGCGAGCCTTTTGCAGGTTTTGTGTCAGCGTGAGCTTGAAATGAGCAACGCGTTCCGATGCTGTTTGCTGGAGCATAAACTTGTTGATGGTTAGGCCTTCAAGCTTACCACCGGCACCTGCTAGACGACGGTAAAAAGCCAGCTCGCTGCTGATTTGGGCAATTTCGGACTGATATTCATTTTCAGTTTCCAAAAGACGGTTATTCGCCCCTCGAATAATAGTGGATTGCTGCTCGAGCAGAATTTTTTCCGCATTGAGTGACTGTATGTTTTTTTCAGATATTTTGAGCTGCTCTTCTGCTTCACCGAGGCTAACAAGACTGCGATGTAATTCAGGAACTGCAAGAAAGTAGGTGAGCACAGCACTTAGAACTGCTGTGAAAAATATCAGCAATACATAGAGTTTAAAAGGTTTAGGTCTGCTACTGGGTGTATCGCTCATGCTCGCAACCTGAATAATAAAAAAGCGGCCGAAGCCGCTGAGTCCCCACACCGTTTTTGCTCTTGTTGTGATTTATTATTATAGTTATTCTGTCAAATGAAGAGGGTTAAAGCGGGCATCTCTCATTTGCTGCTGAGTTTATACATCCTCAGGCCGCTGAGGTCAAGGACATACTGCAAAGACTATGGTAAAGACTATTCACCAAGGGAGTCCATATGGGTAGAACCCGTTGGCACAAAAGCTGACCAGTTAACCGTACTGTCACCCAATACTAGGAACTCCGGATTAAGCAGGGTCTCGCGCTGGTTGTAATCCAGAGGCGTGTTGTCTGTACGCACTACCTTGCCACCAGCAGCTTCAACAATAGCTTGTGCAGCGCCAGTATCCCATTCCATGGTTGGCCCCAGGCGCGGATACAAATCGGCTTGTCCTGAGGCCACCAAGCAGAATTTAAGCGAACTACCCATTGATGTCAGGGCGTGCGAACCGAGATTTTCCAAATAGGCGGTAACGCGTGGGCTGGCATGTGAGCGGCTACCGACCACAATCGGCGGGGATGCGGGCGGCAGGCGTACTTGAATGGATTTTTCCTCGGCATCCAACGAGCGTAAAAAAGCACCTTCGAGTACACTCCCGGAATAACAGTAATTTGTAACCGGCACCTGAACGATGCCTAGAATAGGGCGACCCTTATCAATCAATGCGATGTTTACTGTGAATTCGCCGTTGCGCTTGATAAATTCTTTGGTGCCATCGAGTGGATCGACCAGCCAGTAGCGCTGCCACTGTCTGCGGGTTGCGGTATCAATGCCGGTGGATTCTTCTGATAACACAGGCCAGTCGGGGGTGAGCTTTTCCAGTGCGGCAACGATAACATTATGACTTGCTAAATCCGCTCTTGTTAGCGGGCTGTCATCACTTTTGGTAACAATACCGAGGTCGTCTTCATCATAGATTTTTAGTATCGCCAAACCAGCGGTATCGGCGATAGCCACACAAGCAAGTCGCAATTGGCGGATTTCATCTTTACTCAGGGTTTTAGGTATATTCATATTTAAGGCTTCACTTCTCGTTGTTTTTATAAGTATCCGGTGGCGTGCTTGCTGCTGGTTGCCAGCGACCTTCGAGGAAATCCCGGGCCAGATAGAGCGCGGCCAGCGAGCGTCCCTCACTACAGTCACTGCGATTCACCAGATTACCAATATCGGCCAGCGGCCATTGCAGGGTTTCAATTTCTTCAGGCTCGTCGCCCGGAAGGGATTGAGGGTAGAGGTCCCGTGCGAGCACGATATGGGTATGGTGGGTCATATAGCCGGGAGCCAGACTCAGGGAGGTGAGGTAATCGAGCTTAGCAGCACCAAATCCGGCTTCTTCTTTTAGTTCGCGGTTGGCAGCATCGAATATAGATTCGCCAGGTTCTAATCCGCCTTTTGGTAATCCCACTTCATAGGCATGGATGCCGGCGGCATATTCACGGATCAGTAAAATGTTATCAGCATCAATGACGGGTACTACAATGACAGCACCAACATCGCCTGTGACCAGCCGTTCGTATTGGCGTTTTTCACCATTGGAAAACTCCAAAGAAAGTTGTTCAATATTAAACAGGTGACTGGGCTTGGTGCGCTTGACGGCATGGATTTTAGGCAGGGTGGACATCAATAATCCAAGCGCTTCAGTAATTGATGGTGCAATTTCCCGTTGCTTGCCAGCAAGGAACTGGTGTTCAGGTTAACCGGCCGGCCTTGCAGGTCGCTAACCTGACCGCCGGCTTCTTCAATGATGATGGTAAGAGCGGCGATGTCTAGAATATTGAGGTCAGACTCAATCACGATTTCCAGTTGCCCGGCTGCTAGTCGGTGGTAATGATAGAAATCGCCGTAACCCCTAGTTTTACCACAGCCATTGAGCACTTCACCCAATGCCTGCCAGCTTGAGCTGGTAGCGATTGAGCTGAGATTCCCGGTCGACACGGTGCTGGCCTCAAGGCTGCTTATGGCGCTTACATGGATGGCTTTATCGTTCAGATAGGCGCCTTCTCCGCGCATTGCCCAGGCCAGCTCATTCATTTCCGGGGCACAACTCACACCCAGCACCAGTTCGTCTTTTAACATTAAGGCAATCTGCACAGAGAAAAAACCATAACCGCGAACAAAACTCTTGGTGCCATCGATGGGATCTACCAGCCAGAGAAAATCCGAATCGGCGTTAATTCGTCCATGTTCCTCACCGTAAATATCATGCTCGGGCCAGTCACCGAGAATAGTATTACGAATCGCAGTTTCCGCCTCACGATCGGCGACTGTTACCGGGCTCTGGTCAGACTTAATTTCAATTGCCAACGAATCCGACTGCGCCAGCTGATAATAGTGGCTGGCAATTTTGCTGGCCGCACGGGAAGCTTTTAAGGCTGTTTGTAGATAGGGATAGTATGAATTCACGCTCATTTTTTTGGGCTTTGGCTTCATCAGAATACTCGGGTTAATTGCCGGGAGACAGCAGACCTTCAAACTGCAGCCGGTAGGCACCATCGGCTGTGACTTTGCCGGCCTTGCGCAAAAACCGGTTGATATCAGACCTTCCGGGAGATGCGCGCGCCAGACAATCGAGTTGGTACTGGTGACCATCGGTTGTAATGGTGCCGTTTAATTGCAGGTCTAATTGTAGGTCGTTCTCACCACGGTTGCTGAATGTAATCACAATTTCACGGCTGCTGTCGGATTCTGCTGATGGCTTGCCAGTAAGCGGGTTCAGGGTGCTAATATCGAAACGAACATCACCCAGGCTAAGCTCTAATAAACCATTCAAGCCAGCGTTTTCCCAGTTCATCACGCCGCTGGCTGCGGGGCTTCCTTGTTTGCTGACTTCAAGATGGGAAAAATCGAAGTTGATTTTTCCGTGAGCGAACAAGAACGGAGCAAGGCCTTGTAAATTAAGCCAGCTAGCAGGGAAGTGCCCGTTTAAATCGTTACTGGATAGCAACTCGCGCTGAGCGTTAAATGCACCCTGTGCCTGTATTTGCGGGCCGCTTGCTTGAAAGTTGACACCGGCGGCTGCGGGAGAAAAGCTAAAATCGCCCAACTGCCAACTGAGCTTGCCGATGTCGATACCCTGCCAGCGAGCCTGGCCTGCGCTGCCATCGTGCAGCCTGCCTTTTAACAACCCAAGCTGCAGCGAAGAGCCTTGTTTTTCGAGTAAGTTTCCGAGCAGACTGGCAGGTGCAAACCAGGCCAGCCCGATAAGTAGGGCTAGCAGCAGCAAGATAGTGATCAGCAGCCGGAATAGTAATTTACGCATTAGTGGATGAACCTCTGGGGTTGATGCTGAAGATATAGTAAGCCCGCATTAATATTCTCTGAGGCTGATACGGGCGTTGACTGCTCCGGTAGTTTTTTTAGAAACTTTATTGATGCTGGAGCTTTCTACACGAACGGAATACTTGCTTTCAATGACTTCCAGCCAGGTAATCAGCTTATCAAAATCCGCATTTTCTAGCCAAACCTGAACTTGTTTGTCGGTATCGGGTTCAATTCGTTTTAAAGCGGCTGCCAGGCCAGCCGCGCGAGCGCTTTCATCAGTTATCCGTAGCAAGGAGCGGTTGCCACGCCCCGCTGTGCTGTTAGCGCTTTGAGGTGACTTACCGGCGGTCTTAGCCTGTGCCGCGATTTGTGTTATTTCAATTAGCTGCTGCCCACGCGCATAAATTTGCGTCTGCAGATTATCTTTGTTTTTCTGATAAGGCAGCCATACAAAAGCCCACAAAAGCACAGTAACTAAGGCTATAGGTCCGCCCAGAATTAACTGTTGTTCCCGTTTTTGGAGGTCTTGCCACCAGTCTTTCATTGGCTGGGATCCTCCAGTAGCAGGCGAGCATCCACCCCAAGTTTACCCAAGCTGGCGGAAGAGAGTATGGCCCCCCCGCCTTTCTCGCGAATACGCTCCGCTAGAGCTTCAAGTTCGCCAATGTTGGCAGCATGCAGTTTTACTTCCAGTTTGTTATTCCGATAATCAAGTGAGTTAATCTGCACGGCAGATTGCGGCTTGAGTGCGCCGGCAAGTTCGCTCATGCGCATAAGAAAACCACTGCTAAGGGTTTTTCTACCACCGAGCAAGGCCAGTTGCTGGCGAGCCTGAATCATCGGGTCTTCAATTCTTTGCACCTTTGGAAAAGCTTCGCGGAAGGTCTTTTCTATAGCAGTGTTGAGGTTTTTCAGTTGCTTGTTATCGCGGTAGGTATCTACAAAGGCCGTCATAACAAATAAACTCAGGGCTGCTGCCAGCAAAACCAGTGAACGGTACCAGTTCGGTTGACCTGATCGTTTAGCATTAGAACGAAACTCACCGCTGAGCAAGTTGATGCTAGCGCTTGTGTTAGGGTTTTTATCGACAATGAGTTGCTCAACTTCGAGCGCAGAAATATCTCCAAGCTCAGACTTCAGTAGTGTTGCCTGATGATCACCGCTGGCTATTAGTAACTTTGTAATTGCTGGCTGGTCTTGTTCTTGCAAAAACAGCGTTAGCCAGTCAGCCAGTAGCGCGGTTGGCATGGCTGTTCCTTGATTTATACCCCAGCGCAGCAATATTCGTTCAGTATCAGGCTGTTTACTTAATATTAGTGTGCCGGGAGTCGGTGCCGGCAAGATGAAGATATCGGCGATTGCTTGTTGTGGCTGTATTCCCAGAGACTCTAGTTGTTCAAGGCAGGTCTGCAGGAATTGGCGTTCAATTCCAGCGATATCAACTTTTCCGGTGGCGGTATTGCGTTGGGCAACTATATGTAATTTTGCTGGGTCGCAGGCTAGTTGCTCTTCGATGGCAAAGGGAGCTGCCTGACGAATCTGGGCGGCTTGCTTGGCGGGGATGTTGAGGCTGGTTAAAAGCACATCTTCACTGGGCAGCACTAGCACGACGCGGTCAGATTCGGCCAGCTTGGTAGCGGCTTGTTGCAATTGCTCGGCGCTGCCATATTGCAAAGCCGCTTCATTAGTCAACCAACACCAGGTTTTTGCAGGATCTAATTTTTCTGCACCGCTGGCAGCAGCATATATGTAGAGCACTGGTTTCATCTGATTTTTTTTGTACTCTCTGTGCTCATTAACTACTGAATTATACGCCGGCGATGTAACACATGATAAACGCTGCCACTGCGTTGTAACAGGGTCTCGAAGTGGCTGATTTCTCCATCCATCTGGATTTCAGCCAATGCCCTGTAATTATAACTGCGAATCGTCAGCCCGCGCGGGTCGATATTGATGTTTTCGAAGACCTGTAGTTGTAAAAAGGCAGATAGAGAGCGGAAGCCACCGCCTCGCTGACGGATCACACTATTAATCATTTGCCGGTTAATACCATCGGCTAATGACAGCAGAACCTCTGCCGTTGCGGTATTGATATTAATGCCGCCGCTGCGTTGCGGGTTTGCGTTGACATGGTTTTTGAGCCGTTGCCAGTTTGCCGTATCCATCGCCGGTAGGATTCGCAGTTCCGATATGTGGCTAAGCAATTGATTGGCAGCCAGCCCGGGCGGTTGCCGGTTTCGGTATATATTGTCTTCGGCGCCCTGGGGTTGTGGCGAGGTATCGGCATCCAGCCAGTCGAGCAACTGGTCGGCAATGGAGGGGTTCAGCTGTAAAACCACCAGCAGACGCCGGAAGCGCTCCAGTGCCAGCGGATTAACCGCACCATCAATATCCAGCAGACTGTTGAGGTTAAACCGCCCGTCAAGATCGACCAGTGTGCCGCTGATAGTCCCGCCAGATACCTGGGTCAGCGGTAACTGCTGGTACCAAATATCTTCAAGCCCATCATAAGCGGCACCGCTGGAATTATTTTGATCTCTCTGGATCAGACTGATGGCCCAGTCTTCCATCCCCATGGCTAATTGCTGGGCCTGGCCACTGCGGATGAGAATGCTGCTCTTGCGCATATCGAGTTGGCCGGTTTCGATGGCGCTTATGGCCAGTACGGCCGCTAGCACAGTGATTGCCAATGCAATTAACAGGGCAGCGCCGCGTTGTTTGCCAGGTTGTTTAATAAGCGTGCGCAAGGGCAAGGGTATGTGCATTATGTGCGCCGGCCGGGTAATTCAATCACCCGCCTTATTTCACCAAAACCCGTGATTTGCAGGCGAAATTGCACCGCATCCGGTAGTTGCTTGCCTTGCTGTGTGCTGTTCCATTCCGAGCGCCAGTTACCTTTGTCATCACGATAACGAAAATCAATCTGCTCAACATTATCCAGCAGCCTGGAGTAAGCCACCGGCGGATTGCTGGAGAGACGGTCTGGAAGAGGCCATGCACGCCGACTGAGTAGCGGCTGTTGCCACTGCCAGTGTACCGGTCGTTCTTCACTCAGCGGCTGCTGTAGCAATGAATTGCCAGACAGGGTGACCAGTCGTATTTGCCGGCTGTCACCACTAAAGGCCGGTAATAGCGTGTTTTCAGTTCGCAGTGAGCGGTTAACTACCTGAATTAAGTCTCGTTCCATACGGCTAACGGCCCACTGAATATCTGCCAGCTGAACGGAGACCTCACGCTGAAGTTGGAGGGCGCGATTGAGGCTGTTCAGGCCAGTGTAGCCGGCGGTAACAATCAGGGAGAATATACTCAGTGCAACCAGTAATTCTAACAGGGTAAAGCCCCGACTGCTGGAATGTCGGGAGAGCTTAAGCTTGTTGCCCATAGTATTCATCGCCGATTTTCACGCAAGCTAAAACCGGTTTCAGCCAGCACCAGCTGTTGGTGTCCAGCATCTGCATAAACTTGTACATCCAGCCGCAGAAGCAAGGGGTCGGATGCAGCGGCAGCATTTAACAACCAATACCAGTTTTGCTGGCCCATTTTTTCAATCCCACTGGTTTCACCGGGAGGGTGAATGCTGGCAAGCCGGAATTCTGTAATCACATTTTGTGCCACCCAGTGCGCCAGGGTTTGCTGTTGCAATTGCTGTAACTGGTTAACTTGTTTTGAGCCGGTGGAAGCTAATGCCAATAAAGCGATACCAATGACGACCATGGCAATTAGTACTTCCAGCAGGGTGAATCCACGCGGTAGCTGCTTAAGGGGTGGTATTTTCACAGGCTTTGCTCGGTGTTTATGCGTTTATCGCCAGCACTGATCAGCCGTAAGCCGGAAATTTTACGCGCCTGTGAGCTAATGTGTAAATCAAACAAGGGTAGTTGGCCATCTGCCATGCAAATGAGTTGTGGTTGTTGCTTTGCCGGGTTTAATTCCCGGTTCAGGCTTTCTGCCAGTCCATTGATTCTAAGCTCAAGATCCCAGTCTGCACTCCATTCGCGTGGTCGATACAGGCGGGTATTGTTGGCAGCGGCAAACCACTGTTGCTTTGCTCGATACCAGAATTGATAACCGCGATCATTTACACTGATGGCGCGTATTTGCCCAAGTAAAAAAGCATCTTGGCAATGCTGTTCAACAAGTGCTGCAAAACGCTGAGCATCCTCTTGTAACTGGTCATCACTGCGTTGACTGAAGCTTAGAATAACCAGAGTTGTGAGACTGGCAGTAATTACCAGTACCACTAGGATTTCCAGCAAGGTCATACCGCGCTGTGTATGCGGAGGGCAGGTCACTGGTTGTAGGTTTCCGTTAACGGCACTCAGAACTTAGTTGGTCCAGGAGCCGATGTCCTCGCCGATACCTTCACCACCGGATACGCCGTCAGCACCAAGGGAGAACACATCGAATAGTCCGTGAGCGCCGGGACTAAGGTATTTATAGCTGTTGTCCCAGGGGTCTTTCGGCAAGCGATCAATATAGCCTCCGGTTTTCCAGTTACGCGCCTCGGGTTGACCGTCCGGCTTTGTAAGTAGTGCCTGCAGACCTTGGTCGGTACTGGGGTAGTTATAATTCTGCAGTTTGTACATTTCTAGCGCAGTTACCAGAGATTGTATGTCGGATTTAGCTTTAGTTACCCGTGCCTGATCAGGCTGATCCATTACCCGGGGTACGATAATTGCTGCCAGTATTCCCATAATGACAACAACGACCAGTATTTCAATCAAGGTGAAGCCGGCAGCCCTGCCAGTTGGTTTTGTAGAATCGATATAGCGAGTTTTTTGTAGCATTGGATCAATCCGTTTATAATTTAGCTGAATGAATCTCTAATCATACCAGTAGCGAGGAGTTATGCTAAATAAAGAATTTATGCAACGGGATACAGTTGCCATTTTAGCATGCTGGTTATCGAGGGGATTGAGTGAGCTTGTCAATAATTTCAGGCCCTAACTTCAGGCATTAATTTATGAAACTTCGGCGGATATATCTCCAAATGCAGCTTTCGGTGGCTGCAGAGATTCAACTTGAGGGCGCCCAGGCTCATTACTTAGCCAGGGTGCTGCGTTTGCGCGCGGGCCATAATCTTGAAGTGTTTAATGGTGATGGGAATAATTACAGCGCAGAAATTTTGCGCGTTTCAAAGAAAGCACTAAGTTTGAAAATTAAGCAGTGCTCGGTGGGTATTCCTGCTTCGAAAATCGAAATAAACCTTGTTCAAGCATTAACCCGAGGGGAAAGGCTGGACTACAGCTTACAGAAAGCCACCGAGTTGGGGGTCAATACCATTCAGTTACTATTAACCGAGAGAGTGGAGTTGCACTTGGAGGAGAAGCGTTTACAGCGGCGCATGCAACACTGGCAGCAAGTCATAATTAGTGCCTGTGAGCAATCGGGTCGCAGCGATGTCCCCGTACTTAGTGAGCCGCTGTTGTTGGCTGATTATTTGGCTATAAAGCCTGCGTGTGAACGCCTGGTTCTTGACCCACAAGCGCAGCAGGGAGTTAGCGGGATAGCGTTATCTTCCGGCAGTGTGGATTTGTTGATTGGCCCAGAAGGCGGTTTTACCGAGGTCGAGCTTTTGCAGTTTGCTGCTGAGAATGTGCAGGCTATGCGCATTGGGCCGCGGACATTGCGAAGCGAAACAGCAGGCCCTGCTGCTATTGCCATTATTCAACAATATTATGGTGACCTAAACTAGACTGATATTTTAGTTTGATACACTGGCCAGATACTCTAGCCTAGTGTATTTGAGTAATCGGTAATGCGCCATAAGCGGCATGTGCGACCAACTGGTTCAAACGATCCAGATCCGGAATTATAACGTCTTCTTTACCGGCAAGTTTGACATTGCTAAATACCCCGAGTGCTGGAGGTGCTTCAAGGTTTTCGACAATCTCTCTGTCTTCAAGACCAAGATCTACTGGCAATGTATTAATAACCACCCCGATAAAGGGCATTTGCTGATTATTGGCTAATGACTTAATTATAATAATAAACTTACCGGTTTTGACGCCCGCTTTGCCAAGTCCTGAAAGCTCGGCATAGGAAATGACCGGAACCTGCCAATTTTTCCACTCCACTGATCCCAGCAACCATTCCGGCGCAGTTTCAAAGGGTTCCGGTTTTTGATACTTAATCACTTCATTCATGCTGGATTTTGGTAGCAGGGCTTTATACCCGCCGATATCAACCAGCAAGCAGGCCAGTCCGGAGTTGTTCTTATTGCCGGGCTTATTTTTCACAGCCGGTCGTCTGTTGGCCGTACGGTTAGTGTTTTTTGAATGTCTACTTGGTTTAGGCATCATGATTTAGCTCTTTTTTTTGCTCCAGTAGTTCGGTTACATTACTGACCATTTCCGATTCCTGATAAGGTTTTGCCATATAGCGGTCGACCCCGATTTTTGCTGCCCGATCCCGATGTTTTTGACCGGAGCGTGAAGTAATCATAATTAAGGGCATATCGCGCAAACGGACATCTGCGCGTACATAGGTTGCTAATTCGTAACCGTCCATGCGCGGCATTTCGATATCGAGAACAATAAGGTCGGGGGTTCGCTCCATCATCTGATCGATTGCATCGAGACCATCCTTAGCGGTAAACACCTCCATCGCAGCATTTTCGAGTACACGGGAGGTGATCTTACGCATGGTAATTGAGTCATCCACAACCAGGATAAGTGGTGCGCGTTTTTCTTCAACTTCAGGTACAACTTCAATGATGTCATCAGTTGATTGGCTGGCTTGCGCAATACCCAGACGAATGAGCGGGCCCATATCCAAGACGATTAATACTTCACCATCACCGGTAATTGTGCCGCCAAGGATGCCGGGAATACTGGCAACTTGTTGGCCAACAGGTTTAATCACAACCTCATGGTGTGACTTCAGGTTGTTAACTCGGAAAGCGGCTCTTAGGTTACCTGCACGAATCATCAGCAGGGCAATGTTTTCATTCTCAACAGGAGTGGTGGCAAAGCCCAGTACATGTTCGAGCTCAAACAGGTGATAGCTTTCGCCGGCGAAATCATAACTCGGCTTGTCGTTATCCAACAGTTGGCGATAATTATCGGGGCTTAACTTGGTCACGCCACGCACACTGGCCAGTGGTATTGCATAATCGCGTTCGCCGGCAGTAATATTAATCGCCTGCATAACCGCCAAAGTAAATGGTATCCGTAGGCGGAATCGGCTGCCTTTGTTCTTTTCGGTATGAACATCAAGCGAACCACCAACAACTTTGATTTCGTTGTTGACCACATCCATGCCAATACCGCGACCAGCAATATCAGATAATTTTTCTGCGGTGGTAAACCCGCTTTCCATGATGAATTCTAATAAACGCGAGTCAGAAACCTGCTCGGATTTTTTCAACATGCCGCGTTTAATGGCTTGTTGGCGAATTTGCTCAAGGTTAATACCGCTGCCATCATCTTCGACAGTAATCAGCAGCTCAGTTGCTTCACTTTCAACTGTGATGGTGATTTTGCCTTCCGCAGTTTTCTTGAGCTTTTTGCGCTGGGCCGGGGTTTCTATGCCATGTGCTATAGCATTTCGAATAATATGCTCTAGCGGCGCGGTGATTTTCTCTAAGACATCTCTATCGAGCATGCCTTCGGAATTACCCGCAAGTTGTAGTTTCAGGCCTGCTTTTTTCTGGGTATCTTTAGCAGCTTGCCGAACCAGTCGGCGTAACCTAGGGGCGATTGTGCCAAAATGAACCATTCGGGTCTGCATCAGGCCTTCGTGCATTTCGGTGTTGACGCGCGACTGTTGCAATAACAATGTTTCTGAAATACGCGCCGTATTATCCAGATCTTCTTCGAGACTGGTTAAATCAGCCACTGACTCAGCCAGGGCGCGTGAAAGCTGCTGAATCGTTGAGAATCGATCCAGTTCCAGCGGGTCAAACTCTGTTTCTGAATAGTCAGTTTCTCGCTGGAATCGCGATAAAATTTGGGTCTCTGTTTCGATATCCATTTTACGCAATTGGTCACGCAAACGGGTGATGGTTTGATGAACCTCGGTAAGGTTATTTCTAAAGCCACCTATTTCTTGATCTAGGCGAGAGCGGTAAATGCTGATTTCGCCCGCGAAATTAATCAGATCATTCAACAGCGTAGCATTAACTCTTACGGTGCCTTCCTGAGTCTCATTGCTTTCAATGTTTTCAGGCATAACCTGAATGGTTCTTGGTTGTTCAGGTAGTGTCGGAATGACCAGAGCGCGAGGAGCTTCAGGTTTTTTCGGTTCAACAGGCTCTTTTGCGGGTTTCTCGATGGTAATTGTTTTGGGTTTAACCGAGGTTTTTTCCAGCTGCTCTATGGCACTGATATAGCCATTCAAATCTTTATCAGAGGGCATATTGCCCTTGCTGAGGGATTCAACCATGGTATGAATATTGTCACAGCCGACCTCAAGCCCGGCGACAATGGATTCAGTGACAGTTAGGCGTTTCTCTGAGATTTTTTCCAGCAGAGTTTCCATAACATGGCTGAGCCCGCCTACTGATGGCATTCCCGCCATTAGTGAGCTGCCTTTAAGTGTATGGATTTCTCGTTTCAGGCTGTTAACGGTTTTTTCATTTTCGAGGTCAGAACGCCAATGGTGCAGAATAGTGTCGGTGCGCTCCAGGACTTCACGAGCTTCTTCGATAAAGATTTCAGCCATTTCTTCATCAAAACTGGAGGCTTCTGCGGCGGCTTTATCGGCAGCAGCTTTCTCAGTAGCGGCTTTTTCAGTAGCGACTTTCTCAGCAGCAGTTTTCTCAGCAACAGCTTTTTCAGTAGCAGCTTTTTCAGCAGCGACTTTCTCAGCAGCAGCTTTCTCAGTAGTGGCTTTTTCTGCAGCAGCGTTCTGAGCAGCGACTTTCTCAGCAGCAGCTTTCTCAGTAGCGGCTTTCTCAGTAGCGGCTT
>JAKITM010000024.1 GCA_021648045.1 Lysobacterales bacterium | reverse complement strand
AGAGAGCATGGATTTTATGTTCAGTAGTGCCCTATTGGCTAATCCGGATACCAGCAATTGGGATACTGCGGCTGTTAAGAGTATGTTTTCGATGTTTTCTAATGCGACTTCAGCTAATCCAGATACAATTAACTGGAACACTGAAAGTGTTGTGCTTATGTCCTTTATGTTCAGGGGTGCGAGCTCTGCCAACCCGGATGTCAGTGGTTGGAATACAACCGCAGTGACCCATATGATTCAAATGTTTAAAGGCGCGATCTCTTTTGATCAAGACATTGGCGGTTGGAATGTAACTGCCCTCGAACTAGCCAGCAATATGTTTGCTGATGCCACTCTTTCCACCGCAAATTATGAAAGTCTGCTAATCGGCTGGGAGGCTCAACTACTTAACGCGGGGGTTACATTCAGTGGTGGCAATTCGACCTACTGTTCTCCGCAAGCTGCCGCGGCAAGAGCACAACTAATCACAGCTAACTCCTGGGTCATCACCGATGGTGGTAAAAAGTGCCTGCCAGAAGGTGCTTGTAATTTAATTATGGTGGCTGGTGTTACTGAGGAATATGATGCGACCTATGAGGCCTGCGAATTATTATCCATTGATCCTGCCTATACAATAGCAGCTGGCGCGAACGTCATCCTTGCCAGCGGATGGGCGGTCGATATTCAACAGAATTTTACCGTTGAAAAAGGCGCAACGCTGAATATCAAAACCTGCGGCCTAAGCTTATGTGAAGTGAATCCATCCCCAATGCCTTACGGCTGCCACTCCTGTGTGGATCAGATTTGTGATGTAGATCCTTCTTGCTGTGGGGTGGAGTTCAGTCAGGCATGCCTGGATAAGGTGGGATCTGTTTGTGGCCTGATTTGTGATTAGATATCAGTCTTTTCATAAACCCAATCCTTTGCATAATTTTCAGCAGTCTGCCGGTAGCTAGTAGTTTGATCAGCAACCCCAACAAGAGTGGGTATTAATTTACTTATCCAACAAAATCACATCTACTCGTCGATTGTTACTGCGACCCTGGTCTGTGTCATTACTGTCGATCGGAAAGTCCTCGCCCAAACCCAAGGTAGTTAAACGCTCCCCTGATACCCCGCGGCCTACTAATGCATCCCGTACGGCATTGGCGCGGTTAGTTGAGAGCTTGATGTTCGCTGCCGCTGAACCGACTGAATCTGTATGTCCTTCAATTCGAATTTTCTTATCCGGCTCACTTTGCAGAAGTTCGATGACTTCATCCAGGTTTTCCATTGCTGATGTTTTAAGCTGACTTTGGCCGGATTTAAATAATACATCACCGAGGGTAACTACCACTCCGGATTCTGTATGGCGAAGCTGCATATTTGCTAATTGCCGCTGTAGGGTTTCATTTTGTTGTCCGGCAAGCTTGGCTTCTTGGCGTGCCAGCTCTGCTTGCACAGCTTGGGCATCAGCCAAATTGCGTGCAGCTTTGGCTTCGGCGCGGGCATTCTCAGCAGATGTATCGGCTTGTTGACGGGAAACTTCAGCGGCTGCCGCCAATTGGCTGTTATATTCGGACTCTTCCGCCATTGCCGCATGCATCATCCGGGTGCGATCGGCTTCTCGTCGGGCGCTGCCTGCTTCCAGTGTTTGTGCTTTGAGTAACATTTTATTTTGCGCGTCATCCAGGGCTAAAAAATCAGCCGCCAAACGCTCACGCTCCGCCAGTGCACGGGCAATGCGAATGCGTCGATCTGCCATATACAGCAGATGATCGTGGCGAGCTTTATCTTGCCCCGGTTGCTCAGCTTCCCGTAAGGCTCTCTCGGCATCGCCAAGCGAAAGAGGTGCATATTTACCGAGTTCCGGATCTGATTTGAGTGTATCCAGCGAGCCGCGCAGGCGTTCCAGCGCCAGATTCTGCTGGGGCACAGTGGCGCAGGCAGTGAATCCTGCCACTAAACCCAGCAATAAAATGTTTCTAAAAAGATGAGTACGGGCAGGCATTATTCAAACTCCCCCGCATAGGTCTGTTGCAATGATTTCAATAGCTTAGCGTTATCTTTGCGTTTCTGGCTCACCCTATCGCGGGTTTTTGCCAACTGTGAACGGGCAATGGCAAGCTCTGCATTTATTTCCGCCTGTTCGATTAAAAAATTGGCATTCGGCGATTTACGGCCCGAGGTTTCAACCGCATCTCGTGCCTGGGCAAGACGTTCCCGTGCGTGTGTTAACTCCGTAGGCGCATATTCTCCGGCACCAATTCTTTCAGCCTGTTCAATCACCGCCTCAGCCGTTGCAAACGCACGCGGCTGGGGTTGGGGAGTGCTTACGCAGGCGCTGAGCAATACGCTCAGGAAAATTATGAGGATAATCTTGAAAAGATAATTATTCATTGCTCAGGTTCAACCCTTAGGATGTTATCGCGTCCGGCTGATTTTCCGGTAGTGCGTTCAGGAATGCAGGAAGTTTACGACAATATTCAGTGATTGTCCTGATTCGTGGAAACTCCTGCAGATCACAAGCGAACCGTTCGGCATTATACATTTGTGGAATCAAGCAGGCATCTGCATATCCCGGGACATCGCCATAACAGCAAAGCCCGCTGAATGGACTATTTTCCAACTGGCTTTCTATGACCCTGAAACCGGCTTTAATCCAATGATGATACCACTGCATAAAAGTCTTATTGTCCATAGCGCCGTTAGCATCATCTTTTAACCAACTCATTACCCGCAGGTTATTTAAGGGATGAATATCAGCGGCCACAATTTGTGCCAAGGCCCGTACCCATGCTCTTTCAGCTGCTTGCACAGGTAGTAATGCCGGCTGGGGATATTGCTCTTCCAGCCACTCAAGAATCGCCAGTGATTGAGTAATTGTTAAGCCATCCACCTGCAATGCGGGTACCAAGCCTTGCGGGTTAACCGCCAAATATTCTGACTTTTTTTGCTCACCACCATCACGCACTAAATGTACAGAGCGCTGCTGGTAGCGCAATCCCTTAATATTTAGCGCGATACGCACCCGATAGGCTGCAGATGAGCGCCAGTAGTCATACAATAAAATTTCAGCCATACTTTTAATCCAGATATTTAACGAGTCATTAAGTTACTGAATATTGAACAATTTGCTGGTCGATATCACCAAAAATTGATTCACCCTCAGCATTCAACATCTCAATCTGGATGCGATCACCAAAACTCATAAACGCAGTTTTAGGCTTGCCATCGGCGATAATTTCCAACATGCGCTTTTCAGCCAGGCAAGAGGCCCCGCGTGAGGTGTCCTGATTGGCAATAGTACCTGAACCGACAATAGCACCGGCACACAGGGGCCGGGTTTTAACCGCATGGGCTAGTAATTGTGCAAAATTAAACTGCATATCGACACCCGCTTCAGGATTACCGAAGAATTCGCCATTTAAATTGCTTAGCAGTGGCAGGCTCAATACACTATCCTGCCAGGCATCACCCAGTTCATCTGGGGTCACAAAAACAGGTGAGAGCGTCGAGCGAGGTTTGGAATGTAAAAACCCGAAACCCTTAGCCAGCTCACCCGGAATCAGGTTACGCAGACTAACATCATTGATTAAACCAATAAGCTGGATGTGATCAGCAGCGACTGTAGCATCAATCCCCATCGGTACATCATCGGTAATAATAATGACTTCAGATTCAAAATCGATGCCATAGTCTTCCGAAATAACTGCTACATCATCACGCGGACCGAGAAAGCCACTACTGGTGCCTTGGTACATCAGCGGGTCGACATAAAATGATTCCGGCACTTCAGCACCACGCGCCTTACGCACCCGCTCTACATGCGGCAAGTAAGCGCTGCCATCTACAAATTCATAAGCCCGTGGCAAAGGGGCTGCCAACATTTCCATGGTTAATGGCAAGGACTCGAGTTCACCGGCATTTAGCTGTTCGGAAAGCGCATTCAAACGCGGTGCAGCAGTATCCCAGTTATCCAGTGCTGACTGCAGTGTTGCCACAATCGGGGCGGCACTAATATAACGATCCAACTTCCGGGAAACGATAATCAGGCTGCCATCGCGACCGCCTTGTTTAAGTGATGCAAGCTTCATAGATCCATCCTTCGAAATGTGATTTACTAATAGTTATCAGGTCATGCTGTATATTAACCTAGAATATAGTTTCATTTGTAACTATAATGCGTTTGTTGTATGAATACCCTGCTTTCGGAGCCCATTATGTCAACTGAATTTGATCTTGAACAATTTCTGCCCTATCGGCTGTCACTGCTATCAAATCGGATCTCCGGTGAAATAGCAGAGAGTTACCGTGACAACCATCAAATCAGCATTTCAGAATGGCGAATTATAGCCGTCCTGGGACAGTATCCCAACAGTACAGCAACTGAATTAAAACATTATACCGCGATGGACAAGGTAGGCATTTCCCGGGCAGTAAAAAACCTGAGCCAGCGACAATTAGTTACCTCGGAAAACCATGAACATGACGGCCGCGCACGCAAACTGATGCTAACGCCGGCGGGTAACCATCTGCGTACTAAAGTAATCCCTAAGATCAGTGCCTGTGAACAAAAAATAACCTCAGTATTGACAAAAACCGAAATTCGCCAGTTTGGAAAAATTATCGACAAGCTTCTAGATAACTGAATGAACCAGCGTCCGGCGGGTCTGGTTATGGCTTTTATCCGCTAGCACTAAATTAATTTCCGAGTTTTGTTTAAACTCAGCGGTCTGCGGGAGTATAATAGCGTATCACCCTAGCCGGGTGGAAATAAAGCCCGGCTATCAGGTAAACCAAACGATTGCCCGTAACACCCGGCATCACCCACACACAATAGAATAACAGGATGAAGAAAATGTCTGCAACGGTTGCTTCTTTTTCAGTTGAGTATCACCAGTTTCTCGATCGCGATGGTCGCCTTATCGGGGATGATACCCCTGAGTTGGCTAAAGATTTCGAAAAATTGATTTCGATATACAAACTTATGGTTCAAACCCGGACTTTTGATTTTAAAGCGATTGCCCTGCAAAGGACTGGCAAACTGGGAACTTATGCCTCTTGCCTCGGGCATGAGGCGGCACAAATCGCCATCGGTTCAGCAATGCGCGATGAAGATTGTTTTGCACCCATGTATCGAGACTACGGAACCCAGTTATACCGCGGCGTAACAATGACAGAAATCCTGCTCTATTGGGGTGGCGACGAGCGCGGCAACGATTATTCCGGCCCACGCCATGATTTTGCCTGGTGTGTACCAATTGCAACCCAGTGCCTGCATGCTGCCGGTGCTGCCATGGTTTACAAACTGCGCGATGAAAAACGCGTGGCCGTCACCGTTGTAGGCGATGGCGGTAGCTCTAAAGGCGATGTCCTGGAAGCCATTAATGCTGCCAGTGCCTATAACCTACCCTTGGTTATCGTGATTATGAACAATCAGTGGGCCATTTCCGTACCGCGCTCAAAACAAAACAGCGCCAAAACGCTAGCACAGAAAGGCTTGGGTGCAGGCCTACACTCCGTTCAAGTTGATGGTAATGATTACATCGCCAGTCATCTAGTGATGGAAGAAGCTATCGAACGGGCCCGCAATGGCAACGGTGCCAGTGTCGTCGAAATGATCACCTATCGCCTCACAGATCACACCACGGCAGATGATGCTAGTCGTTATCGCGAAGATGCAGAAGTTGAAGAAGCCTGGAAATCAGAACCTATCGCCCGCCTGCGTAAATACCTTGAAAGTGAAGGGCAGTGGGATGATAAAAAACAGTCAGAACTGGAAAAAGAGGTGGCAAAAATGATAGATATTGCAGTTAAGGAATATCTAAACACCCCCTCCCCGGGGATAGCCTCCATGTTTGATTATATGTATGCGGAGTTACCGCATGACTTACAAGCACAAAAAGAATTTGCCTTAAAGGAGGCTGAATAATGCCTAAGGTAGCAATGGTTGAAGCCCTCAGCATGGCCATGGGTTCAGAACTTCGTGCGGATAAAGATATGGTCCTCATGGGTGAGGATATTGGCATTAATGGTGGTGTTTTCAGAGCCACATCAGGCCTGCAGGAAGAGTTTGGCGATTTACGCGTCATCGACACCCCATTGGCTGAAACTATGATTTGCGGTATGGCTGTCGGCATGGCTGCTCAAGGTATGCGACCGGTAATAGAAGCCCAGTTTATGGGTTTTGTATACGCTATGGTCGACCACATGATTTCCCATGCCGGGCGTATGCGCCACCGCACCCGTGGCCGTTTGAGCTGCCCAATGGTTCTGCGCATGCCATTTGGTGGTGGTATTCATGCACCGGAGCATCATTCTGAATCTACAGAGGCTATGTTTGCACATATGCCGGGTATTCGAGTGGTAATTCCCTCCTCTCCCAGTCGCGCTTATGGGCTGCTATTGGCTGCTATTCGCGATCCCGACCCGGTGGTATTTATGGAACCTAAGCGAATTTACCGCTGGGGCAAAGAAGAAGTCGAAGACGATGGCGAAGAACTGCCTCTGGATGTCTGTTTCATTCTGCGTGACGGTACGGATGTAACCCTGGTGAGCTGGGGTGCGATGATTAAAGAAACCCTGGAAGCCGCCGATAAACTGGCAGAACAGGGTATCAGCGCAGAAGTAATTGATGTCGCCACTATCAGCCCTCTGGATATGGATACCATTATTGAGTCGGTAGAAAAAACCGGGCGCTGTGTGATTATTGCCGAAGCCGCCAGACATTGCGGAGTAGCCGCAGAAATTGCTGCTAACCTCGCTGACCGCGGTATCTATAATTTACTCGCACCGGTCAAACGGGTCACAGGTTATGATACTGTTATGCCACTCTACCGCATGGAAATGAAGTATTTACCCAGCGTAGAACGAATCCTCAACACTGTTAAAAAGGTCTTTGCCGTCTCATGATGATTTTTAAATTACCCGATCTAGCTGAAGGCCTGCCTGATGCAGAAATTGTTGAATGGTTGGTTGCTGAAGGTGACCAGGTCACCGAAGACCAACCGATGGTTTCTATGGAAACCGCCAAAGCTGTGGTCGAGGTCCCAAGCCCGTATACCGGAAAAATTGTAAAGTTTTACGGTCAGGCCGGCGATATTATCAACACCCACGACCCGCTGGCGGGGTTTGAAGTGGAAGGCGAGACCTCCGATATAGTGGAAGAAGTAGCTGCAGAACCAGCGGTAGAAGCACCGCCAGAAGAAAATAGCTCTGACTCTGGCACTGTAGTTGGCGAAATGGAAACCAGCAATAAAGTGGTTAGTGATGCCGCCCTAGTTGGCGGTGTTAAAGTCACCCCGGCAGTTAGAGCAATGGCACGCAAGCTGAAAGTTGATCTTGCCAGCGTGCCAGCCACCGGCAAAGGTGGGGTAGTTACCGCCAAAGATGTAAAGACCTATGCTGCATCGCCAGGTGCAAAAACACCTGCACCAAGAACCACAACAACTGCAAGCCCTAGTAGTCGCCCTGCCCCAGCACCGGCAGCCCGCGTCGAAGCCAGTGGCGAGTGGGAAAATATTCGTGGCACTCGGCGGACCATGGCAAGAATCATGTCTGCCGCGCATTCAGAGGTGGTTGCCACCACTTTAATGGATGATGCAGATATTCATGCCTGGCAGCACGGCCAAGATATTACCGTGCGCTTATTACGCTGCCTCTGGGCCGGCGCCCAGGCTGAACCCGGCTTGAATGCCTGGTATGACGGCAAGCAAAACATGCGTATGCTGCATAAAGGCATGGATGTTGGCATGGCAGTGGATACTGCAGATGGCTTGTTTGTGGCCGCATTACGCGATATTCACAGCAAATCCCCTGGCGATATCCGTAGTGATATAAACCGCTTGCGGGATAATGTCATTAATCGCAGTATCCCGCCGGAAGACCTCAAGGATTACACCATTGTGTTGTCCAACTTTGGTGTTTTTGCCGGTCGCTACGCCACCCCAATTGTAACCCCACCGTGTGTGTCCATTATCGCTGCCGGTAAATTACGCAACGAAGTGGTGCCAATACTTGGCGGTTTTGAAGTGCATCGCATGATCCCGCTGTCACTGACCTTCGATCATCGCGCTAGCACCGGTGGCGAAGCCGCCCGCTTCCTCAAAGCCATGATCGAGGATCTAGCTCTACCGCAATAACCCCGGTAGGGTGGGCATTTATGCCCACGCGTTGTGAAGATTTTATTGAAAATTTATTCTAGTTTGTGAGTTTTGCGCGTTTTGCAATAAACTCCAGTGCCATATCTATTCGCTGTAGGCAGCGTTGTTTGCCTACCAGCCATAAGGTTTTATCAATTGAGGGTGACACTCCGCTACCGCAGACCGCAACACGCAGGGGTTGGGCGATTTTACCCATATTAAGACCCATGCTTTCTGCCGTATCGATGATTGCCTGATGCAGGTTCTGTGGATTCCAGTCTTGAATAGATTCGAGCGCAGATCGAATCGCCTCAACCGGCTCACGACTGACCGGGCGCAGATTTTTCTTCGCCGCATTGGCGTCAAATGCTTCAAAGTCCTCATAAAACATCCGGCTTAGCTCTGCCATTTCTTTTAAAGTCTTAACCCGCTCTGCCTGTACATCGACAATATCTGTCAGTGCTGGTCCTGTTGTGCTGTCTATACCTAGTAATTCAAACTGCCAGGCTAACGCTTCGGCCACTTTTGTGGCAGGAAGGGTTCTCATCCAGTGCTGGTTCAGCCAGTTCAGCTTTTCAGTATTAAAACTGGAAGGTTTGCGATTCACATCAGTAATATCGAACAAACGAATCATATCCTCAACACTGAATACTTCTTCATCCCCATGCGACCAACCCAAACGCACCAGATAATTCAACAGAGCTTCAGGCAGGTAGCCATCATCCCGATACTGGGTAACACCAACTGCCCCGTGGCGTTTAGATAGCCTGGCACCGTCTTCTCCCAAAATCATGGGTACATGTCCGAACAACGGTGGTTCCGCATTCAATGCCTGATAAATATTAATTTGTCGCGGGGTATTATTGATATGGTCATCTCCGCGAATTACATGGGTAATACCCATATCCATATCATCAACAACAACAGTAAAATTGTAAGTTGGGGAACCGTCCGGACGGGCAATGATAAGGTCATCCAATTCTTCATTGGAAATACTGATAGAGCCACGCACCAAATCAGTCCATTCCACAGCACCCTGCAAGGGGTTGCGGAAACGAGTTACCGGTTTTATTTCTGTAGGTGCATCAGCTGAATCCATACCCCGGCACTTACCATCGTAGCGTGGCTTCAGCCCGGCTTCCATCTGCCCTGCCCGAAGTTTTTCCAGACGATCTTTACTACAGAAGCAGGGGTATGCCTTATTTTCTGTTGTTAACTGTCTGATTATTTCATGATATCGAGGGAAGCGATCGGTTTGGAATATCGGGCCTTCGTCCCAACCCAGCCCTAACCAGTTCATGCCATCCATAATCGCCTGGATAGATTCTTCTGTAGAGCGCTCGATATCAGTGTCTTCAATCCGTAGAATAAATTTTCCATTATTGGCACGCGCATGCAAATAGGAAAATAATGCGGTACGGGCACCGCCCACATGTAATAAACCGGTGGGGCTAGGGGCAAAACGAGTTCGTATTGTCATATTAATTTTTTCATTGTTGAGACGGAAATAGCAATTCATGCTTTACTACGATGGCGTAAATTTTAACAGAAACAGCGGGTGCTTTATTCAATTAGTTAATCGAAAAAAAGATACCGAACGCGGGGCTTATAACAATGTCAATTAATCCAGCATAAGCGAAGTCGAGCACTGCCCTAACCTCGAAGCTGTTTATCCGTTAAGATATGCTCAGTTCCTCTTGAGGTTTTTTTTTGAATACGAATTTTAAAAGCCTATTCAAACTACTGAGTAAACCGTTTACCGGCGTGGTTATTGTTCTGCTCTCGCTGTTTTTTATTAGCTCGGGGAATGATGAGCTCAACCGAGTGGAGCAAATCCAAGCGCGCGGCTATCTGAGCATGATCACCCGTAACGGTGCTACTTCTTGGTATCTCGGGCGGGATGGTAATACTGGGTTTGAATACGACCTGGTGAAAGGCTTTGCCGATTCACTTGAGGTGGAATTAGAAATTATACCGGCAGAGCGCTTTCAGGACATGTTTCCCATGCTGGGCGCAGACCGTGGAGACCTGATCGCTGCCAATGTTAGCCGCACACCCGAGCGTGAAAAACACCTAAGCTTCGGGCCTGATTATGAGCTTGTTGATTCTGTTGTAGTCTATCGGCGCGGTTATAAAAAACCGCGCAAACTGACAGATCTTATCGGTAATCGTATCCGGGTAATTGCCGGCTCCAGCCATGAGGCGGAGTTAGTCGAGGCTCAACTGGCGCTGCCACAGTTGAGCTGGCAGGCCGATGATGACAGTAGTGCAGAAGATCTATTCACTGCAATTGCTGAAGGCATTATTGATTACGCCATTGTTGATTCGCTGGTTTTTGATATAAACCAGAACTATTTCCCGTTGGTGAGAAAAGGCTTCAGCCTTGGCAAGGCACGCCCGCTTGCCTGGGTACTTCAGTCGGATGATAGTAGCCTGCTAACCGCCAGCCAAGCATATTTCACAGAGCTTAAAGAGAGCCAACAACTCGCCCAATTCAAATTAAAATATTTTCAGCAATCAGATAAACTTGGGCATGTGGGTATGTACACCTTTATGGCGCAATTAAAAAAGCGCCTGCCAGCAGTGCTGCCCATTTTTCTTGAAGTGGCAGACACTCACAAACTTGAATGGGAATTACTGGCGGCTATGGGTTATCAGGAGTCCCGCTGGGATCCGGATGCGGTTTCATTCACGGGTGTTCGTGGAATAATGATGTTAACTAAACAGACCGCCACACACCTTGGCGTTGCGGACCGTGAAGACCCAACACAAAGTATCGAAGGCGGTGCTCGCTATATCAACCAACTGTTAAAAAAAGTACCCGCGCGAATTCCAATGCCCGATCGCCTGTGGATGGCGCTAGCGGCTTATAACCTCGGCTATGGTCATCTTGAGGATGCGCGCCGCCTCACCCAAAGCCAGGGCGGTGATCCAGACAGCTGGGCCGATGTTGAAGATACTCTGCCCTTGCTCAGCCAGGAAAAGTGGTATTCAAAAACCCGCTATGGTTATACCCGTGGTTATGAAGCAGTAAAATATGTTAAAAACATCCGCGAGTACGCCAATACCCTACGCTGGATGCAAGACCGCAACCACCCAGCTCTAGACCAAGCAGAAAACGACCGAATGGACACCTAGGGTGGGCATTTATGCCCACGCGTTCGGGTGGCTATATTGGGAATTTATTCTAATACGGGAATTTTGCGCGTGGGCATAAATGCCTACCCTACCGGGTCCAGACGCACTGGCCATCGCTGGCTTTATTAATATCTTCGAGTCGTTGTTGGTGTAGGCTCAACTCTTCGGCGCTGGCACGAATTATAGTTACTTCACCGCGCTCGCTGGCGGGGATTTTTTCTACCGGATGATCTTCAGTGTCTTGACCGGCAATGCTTAGACTCAAATCTGTTTGCCCACCGGTCATGGCTAGGTATACATCTGTCAGGATCTGCGCATCCAACAACGCACCATGCAAAGTTCGGCTGGTATTGTCGATATCGTAAAACTTACACAATGCATCCAATGAGTTACGCTGCCCCGGACGCATTTCACGCGCCATTAGCAAGGTATCTAAAATACTACAACTGTCTTTAATCTTGCCGTAACCTTGATCTAACAGCGACAACTCATAGTCGAGGAAGCCCAGATCAAATGATGCATTATGGATAATCAGCTCAGCACCTTCGATAAACGCCATAAACTCGCTAACAACATCAGTAAACAGGGGTTTATCTTTAAGGAAATCGTTGCTGATACCATGCACTTCCATGGCCCCGGCATCTACTGCGCGCTCAGGATTGAGGTAGTAGTGAAACTGTTTCCCAGTAGGCTGGCGCTCAAGCAGTTCCAGCGCACCAATTTCAATAATCCGGTGGCCCTGGGTAACTTCTAAGCCGGTGGTTTCTGTATCCAGAACAATTTGCCGCATAATCTCTATTTCTTCTTTATCGAATTTTTGGAATGGCTGAACGGGCCAGTTCGTCGGCGCGTTCATTATCGACATTGCCGCTGTGGCCCTTTACCCAATGCCAGTCTATAGTATGCCGATGCATGGCTTTTTCTAAACGCTCCCATAATTCCCGGTTTTTGACTGCCTTACCCGCGCTATTTTTCCAGCCTTTCTTTTTCCAGTTGGTCATCCATTCGGTGGCACCTTTAAGCACATAGGTCGAGTCGGTATACAGGTCGAGGTGAACCCCGCGTTTGAGGTATTCCAGGCCGCGAATCACCGCCATCAATTCCATCTGGTTATTGGTAGTGTCCTTTTGCCCACCACTGAGCTCTTTTTCCTCGCGGCCGTAACGCAGTAGTGCGCCCCAACCTCCCGGGCCGGGGTTGCCGCTACAAGCACCGTCTGTGTGCAGTTCTACCTTCATTGCTTAGCCTTATTCAATATACTTAGGTGTATTCCCAGCTTGAACCCGCTTTCGGCAAGCTGAATTTTAATTTCCCGACCATACCCGGTTTACGCTTTTGCCACTGCAAAATTCGCAAAGGGCACAGTTGATTGATGATTTGCGGTGCAGTGGCCGTCCATTTTAAACCTAACTTTCCGCAATAATGGCGATCATCATCAGCCGGCTGCGGCAGTCTGGACATCGCTTGTACAAGAAGACTGTCAGAAAGATTTAGCGGACTCTCCTGATCATGCAAAACACTGACCAGCAACTGGCCTTGTGGGGCTAAAACCCGCCAGGCCTCGGCTAATAATTCAGCTGTACCTATTGTCGGTAACGAGTGGCTAAGTAATACCATATCCAAGCTTTCACTGGCAAACGACCAAGATTTTTCAGTAGAAACCTGCTGACCGGAAAATTCAACGCTACCATCAGTAAATCGCTTGCTATGGCTCTGAAAAACATCACCTTTGCACTGATCCAGTGGCAAGTCTCGCAATACCGCTTCAGGCCCCAGAAACAACGCCGCATCGCCAACATACGCTTGCAAACAGTGCCTGAGCACTTTCTGCTCCTGCTGCAGTAATGCCTTACCGCGTTTGGAGCTAAACCAGTCTTTTAATGTTGGGATAGTTACAGTCATCATTAACCTGCGTTATTATGCCAGTAGTTCCTACTCAAATAAACGCCCATGCGCACGAATTCTGCCGATAATTACCCGATAATCTGCCCGCTGCCCGCTTTTGATGATAATTATATCTGGGCGGTGCAAACATCGCCCGGACATGCTTTTGTAGTAGACCCCGGGGATGCAACACCGGTATTACGCTGGTTACAGGTGAACCAGTTGCAGCTTGATAGCATTCTCATCACCCATCATCATATGGATCATATTGGTGGAGTGTCCGCACTGGTAGAGCAAACTGCAGCGCGGGTATACGCCCCGCTAGATAATCGCCTGGCGGCTACATTCCATAGCATTGATGCAAGCTGCACTGTAGAACTGGATGGTTTGTCGTTTTTCGTACTGGAAGTACCCGGGCATACTCGCAGTCATATTGCCTACTACAGCGCACAGTCTGAACTGTTATTTTGCGGCGATGCACTGTTTTCCATGGGTTGTGGTCGAATGTTTGAGGGCAACCCGGCGCAAATGCTGGCTTCGCTGGATAAACTCGCAGCGCTACCCGATGCCACCGCAATCTACTGCACGCATGAATATACCGAGGCCAATGGACGCTTTGCATTGGCCGTTGAACCGGGTAATCTGGCGCTGCAAAAACGCTGTCAGCAAGTCACTGAGCTACGGCAACTCAAGCAAGCTACGCTGCCGGTCGCCTTAGCTACGGAAAAGCAAACCAATCCATTTCTCCGCTGCGATCACGCCGAAGTCATCGCTGCCGCCAAGCATAGGAACTCTTCAGTAAGCAACCGAGTGGATGTATTTGCAACTTTGCGAAGCTGGAAAGACGGCTTTTGAACAACCACAGGGTATTCCTGACTGGCCGGCGATATTGATGAATTGATTCAACTTTCTCTACTTGGCCTTTGATTCTAATGTAATTGCCCTGTCGCAATTGACTTGACCTCAGAGCGTGCAACTGGATAATGGGGGCAATAAAATTATTAGGCGAAACCTGTGCATCCGAAATCCCTGCTTGCCCCGTTGCTTATTACTCTGCTTTTATTTTTATCTGCCTGTAGCGTGCAGAACAAAGATGATTCCCTGACCACAGCCACTGCCCCTGAAGCAGTACCGCAAGACACGGTCAGTCAGGCCCCGCAAAATCCGATCGCTGCAACGGGTGCTGAAACCCGACCACAGCTACCTAGCGAACCTGAATACGCCGATATTTTCGAACGCCTGGAAGCCAGCTTCAAACTGCCATCGTGCGAAATCGATAAAACCTCGCAAAAATGGGCGCAGTGGTATGCCGATCACCCTGATTATATGGCGCGGGTGCTAAAACGCGCCGAGCCATGGCTGTTCTATATCGCCGAGGAAATCGAAAAACGCAATCTACCCGGTGAGTTTGCCTATCTGCCAATTGTTGAAAGCGCTTTCGATCCCTTTGCCTATTCACATATGAATGCCGCCGGTACCTGGCAATTTATTGCCTCCACCGGTAAACAGTACGGCCTGCAACAAAACTGGTGGTATGATGGTCGCCGCGATATGTATGCTGCAACCCAGGCAGCCCTAGATTACCTTAGTTATCTCGGCGACCGCTTTGATGAAGACTGGCTGCTGGCGCTAGCTAGCTATAATGCCGGTGAGGGCCGTGTCGGCCGGCTGGTGAAAAAACAAAAAGCCCGTAATCAACCCGCTGATTTTTGGAACTTGAAATTACCCAAAGAAACCCGTGGATATGTGCCGAAAATGCTGGGTTTACGCTGCTTATTTGCAAACCCTGAAAAATACGACTTCACCCTGCCTGATATTCCGAATACCCCACGAGTAGTGGTTATTGATATCGGCACCCAGACCGACCTGGTGCTAGCGGCACAATTGGCAGGTATGTCCATTACCGATCTTTACGCTCTGAACCCCGGGTACAGTCGTTGGGCCACTGCACCGAACGGTCCCCACCGGATTGTACTACCGCGCCTCAATGCAGAAAACATGACCGTCCGCCTGGCCGATCTGGAACCAGAGGCATTAATGCGTTGGGACTATGTTTCGGTTGCGCCCGGCGACACCCTGGATAAATTGGCCATTAAACATAATGTACCGATTGAAGTCATCCGGGCCACCAACAACCTTAGCTCTGATGTTATAAGTATCAACCAACGCTTGCAATTGCCGCGCGAAGGCATCGACCGTATCGACCCACTGTATGCAGCGGCCGCGATTGAACTGCAAAAAATGCAGAACCGCCTGGTAGCGCCTACACGCATCAACCATCGCATACGCAACGGTGAATCGCTCTCCACCATTGCTAAACGCTACCGCGTACGGGTCAGTGATATTCAGCGCTGGAATGGTATTTCCGACCCGGGGAAAATTCGCGCCGGTAAAAACCTTAAAATCTTTAAATCCAAGGCCGGTGGTAGTAGTTACGGTAGCAAAAAAAGCGGGGAAACTCAATATACCGTACGCCGCGGTGATTCTCTTTGGAAAATCGCGAAAAAACACCGAGTAAAAATTGATGACCTCAAGCGCTGGAACAACCTAAACAGTAAATCCATATTGCGCCCCGGTCAAAAATTGACGCTGGTTCTCTAAAATGCGCACCGGTGTTTTAATTAGCTTACTGCTGTTAACCCTAAATGCATTCGCAGGTATTCCACTTCAGGGCAAGGCCCAACCAGGCGCTGTGTTGTTTGGTCAGGCTAAAGCCGGCAGTCAGGTTCTACTGAGCGGTAAAGCCGTCCTTGTTGCCGCAAACGGGAGTTTTGTGATTGGCTTCGGTCGAGATGCCAAAGGCATTTTTACACTCGAAGAAAATCACCCTGAAGGAAACAGCAGTCAACAGATTGAACTTCAGCCACGCGAATACAAATTAGAAAAAATTGATGGTCTACCGCCCTCAAAAGTTAGCCCGCAAAAACCCGAAGTGCTTGCACGAATTAAACGCGAGGGCGCACAGGTAGCGTCTGCAAGGACCCGGCGGGATGCCGAACGCCTAGATTATGCCCACGGCTTTATCTGGCCGGTTAAAGGCCGTCTGAGCGGCTTCTACGGCTCACAGCGCATCCTTAACGGGGTGCCAAAACGCCCACATTACGGCTTGGATATTGCCGCAAGCACCGGTACCGCAATTATTGCGCCTGCGGCTGGCATAATCACGCTGGCAGCGGATGATCTGTACTATTCCGGTGGCACCATAATTCTCGATCATGGGCAGGGGTTTTCATCAACATTTCTGCACATGAGCAAGGTTGAAGTTGAGGTAGGGCAACGGGTTGAACAAGGTGATAAGCTCGGTAAAGTCGGGGCAACCGGACGCGCCAGCGGCCCGCACCTGGACTGGAGAATGAACTGGCTGGACCAACGCGTTGATCCGCAGCCACTACTACCACCGGTTGCAGAATGAATTATTTCCGACAACTGGCGCTGCTGCTGACTATCGGCCTGCTCTTTGGCCTATTAAGCGGCTGCAGCAGCCAGGAAACCCGGCCGGACAACAAACAAAAAACACTGGGTAGTTCAGAGGTGTTGCAGCAGTTACAACGGCATTTACCCGGCCACTACAGTAATTTCGCCCAGCAATGGCTCGACCCGCAACAACCGCTACGGCTGCTGGATGTAAGCTTAATCAAAGCCAGTGAGACCGAAATCTGGATGCTAACTCGGCAAAGGCAAGTGAATTCACAGCAACAGGAGATCGGCATTCGCCAGCAAATCTTGGCATTTACGGCAACTACCGATGATGAAATTAAATTCCGCTTTGCCCCGCATAAAGGTGCGCCCTCAGCAGCGCAGGTTGCTATCGCTTCTGGTCAAGTCGCTTTCCTGCCAGGTTGTGAAGTCAGCTTATACCCTGGCAAAGATGGCCTATTGGGTAAAACCTCCGAACGGGACTGCAAACTACCCGGCAGTGATGATCAGAACAGCCTCAGCAAAAGCATAAAAATACAAGCCGGCATTATCACCATTGCCGACCAATTAATCCGCAATGGCGAACCTCAGGGGGATGCCGTTATCCAGCAGTTCTATCGTAGCCAGATTTATAGCGGCTGGGCCGGCTTAAAAAACCCGCACTCAGACTGGCAACCGGTAGTCGCTTTCGAACTCTTTACCGATGGTGAAGTTCTGGCATTATTGGACCAGGACGGTAAAGACACTGGCCTGCATATCCGCCTGTCGCAGGTGCCTTGGAAGAAAGGTGAAAGGATGATTTTGCGCCTTGATCTGATTGACCCGCAAACCGGCAAGCCCAGTGCCTATGTTTTTTCCGACCCGGATGCTGAGAATATTGGTTTGAATCTCGGTGAGGTACAGGTAGGATTAAAGCGTAAATAACAAAGCCCGTTTAAAGACCTGAATTCAGGAGACATAACTTTCGGCAAGCCGGCTTTAAGCTGGTACCTCCTAATGAATCATAGCTCAATCCCGGCAGTGCTTGCCCTGCCCTAATCGAACCGGTGCTCCAGCACCAGCTATATAACCACCTTTAATTCCCTTGGTTATTACAGAAACGGCATTATGCGGGTGCAGACTTTCAAAATGTGAGCAACGCGCCCAATAATCAAGGATACTGTCTTCAGCATTTAGTGCCGATTGCACTTTACGCGCTGCATCTTCACAAAACATTAAATTTTGACCGTTAAGGCGAGCAAACTCCTGTTCATCTTCGCGTTTTACCGCAGTCTGTACTGGTGTTTGCACGGCATCTTCGACTTTATCGATCAATTCAACAATTGGGAACATTTCTAATGATGGCTGTAGGCGCACGCGTAATTCCGCCGCACTGCGTTGGGAGTGCGGGGTTGCCATTATGCCCTGCTCGGTTCCTAACCAGGCGTGTATTGCGGAAAAATCTAGGCCTTTATCAGCACTGAAGTCTTTGTTGAACTGCTCCTGGATCAGTTGCCGTGCTAGCGCGGCAGAACAGGGACAGGTGCTGGAATACAACACTTCCAAACCCATTTCAACACTAAACTTATCACCGTCCAAAATCCCGATTAAGGTCACCGGATAACGCTTCCAACCGGAGTTATCACTGGCTAGGGCTTTACGGCGCACCATATAATCAAAATCTACCCGCAGCAACGCACGGTCGCTAAGGTCTTCATGGGAGGCGAGAAAATTCTCTAAAATTTCGCGCATGCTCGCTGGGCTTAGTGGCTTTTCTGCAAAAGCCTGATCAAGGGTTAAATACAAGCGCGACATGTGGATGCCACGCACCTCAGCACGGTTGAGATTAACAAACGCGGCTACCCGTGCATTCGACTGCTGAGTTTCACCCTGATCGGTTTCAATCCGCACCGGTAGCTCAATTTCATCCATGCCAACCCAATCCAGCTCACCGACTTCCTGAGCTTTACCGTCATTGGCAATATCGGGCATTTCCCTACCAAGATCAGTAAGTGGATTAGAGCTTGTGTTATCTGTGCTGTTATTTTCGTACATGTTGTGTTCCAGTGCGGGATTGGCGATTTATTTAATATGCTTCATATATCAGGGTATTATGCCTGAATTCAAGGCATCCACTGTCAGGAATTAATTCAAGGCATAAAAAAAGCAGCCCGAAAATATCTCGGCCTGCTTTTATTATTTTGCTGTATTTTTGATTATTTAATGGTCGGGGCGAGAGGATTCGAACCTCCGACCCCTACAACCCCATTGTAGTGCGCTACCAGACTGCGCCACGCCCCGACATTTACAATCAAAAGCCAAACTATCAAGCCTGACCGGTGGCGAATAATACACCTTATCAAGGCGCCGGTAAATAGACAGTCACTTTTTAGTGTCTTCAGCCTACAATATTATTGTAGGCCTACCTTTGCCTCTGCTTGGGTGATATTTTCAATAATGAAAATTTTCTATTAGTAGTCGCTATAGCAACCTGACCTGGCAATGAAGGGGTAATGGTATCAACATCTTTACTAGGTACAGCTAAGTAATATGCTGTTTTATTATTCACTAAATCTTGCACCTCGGAAAGTGATTTTGAAGTAACACTCCCTTTAGAATAAAACCGCGCAGAAAAAGGTGCTTTATTAATGTAAATAAGCGCTGGAGTAGTGCTTAGTTTATGCTTATCGTAGTATTCAACCAGTGTCTTTTCTGTTTTGAGTTTGTCTGGATAAAAATACCCATAAAAACCAATAAACATCACAACGAATGGGACAAATGCGATGACGGTTATCATTGATATTTTACCAAAATTGGTTGCCGGAGCCGAGTTCTCTTGCGACACTGCGATTAATATAGCTAGCGGTATTAGAGCAGGTAATTGATAAGTCCATAAAATATTCCCTGAAAAAGTAAAAAACAAACTTGGGAATAATACGCAAATAAATAGCAAGCGCTGTTCGTCATTTAATTTAGGCACAGTAGTCTTGCTGCTGAAATAACGGAATAAAATAGCCACGACAACAATAGGCCCCCAAGGAAAAGTGGCCCATACCCAATAAAGCCATATAGTGCCGTAGGCTTGCTTGTGAGCAGCACCATAAAGGTCACCGCTCCAACCGGGGTCGATAAAGCGCAAGAAATGCTCACCAACAATAAAATAATTAATAAACCCCGGGGTTTTAAGTTCTGCCAATATATACCAAGGTAGAATAATTATGGCCGTCAATAACAAGCCCTTCGACCAAGGAATACACTGATATAAATCACGCCAATGACCTCGCCACAGCAGCCAAAGAACAAGTGGGCCGCCAACCAGCACAAGTGCCAAGGGCCCTTTGGCTAATAAGCCAATGGCAAGGCCAACAAAAAACCACCAGCGCCATTTCGAAGCTGGCTGCCTTATAGCAAGAATAATACTTACCAGAGAAAGTGTTGTTCCTAAAGCTAAAAATGGATCAGTTAATACAGCACCTGACATTACAAAACTGAGCGCCATACTTGAAAATATCAAAGCAGCAATCATTGCCTGGCGATGACCCGCGATGACCCGGGTTAAGTGATAGATTAAGGCCAGCACACCCAAACTAACCAACCATGATGGCAGCCTGGCGGCAAATTCAGTCACTCCAAAAACACGGAAAGACAGGGCTTCTAACCAAAATGACAACGGTGGCTTACCCCAAAATGGCAGCCCATAGTCAAACCACGGCGTAATCCAATCACCTGTTTCAGCCATGATGCGCGCAATTTCACTATACCTAGCCTCTGAAGTACCACTCATAGGTAAAACAGCCATTGAAAATAGCCGACTCAGTACAATTACGATTAATAACCAAAAAAGCAAATCAAGACGCTTTAACATAAAATGCTTCTGTTTTAGCTATACCACTTGCTTCAGCTTTTCTCACTTCAGGAATCTTAGTTACATCTCGAACCAAATAGTTTGGGCGTTGTTTACTTTCAATATAAGTTTTGCCAACATATTCGCCAACAATACCTATTGACAATAGTTGTACGCCACCTAAAAAGGTAATTACAGCAATTAGTGATGGGTAGCCATGAACGGCATCCCCGAAAACAATAGCTTTAATGATGATAAGGAGACCAAATGAACCACCGAAAAATGCTGCTAAAACACCCAACAACATTACCCAACGAAGGGGGCTGGTCGAAAAGGACATGATACCTTCCAGTGCCAGCTGCATTAAACTGAGGTAGCCCCACTTAGTCGTTCCAGCTGCACGCGGTTCTCGATCATACTTTAACACTACAGTTGGCATACCAACCCAGGCAAACAAGCCTTTCATAAACCGATTTCTTTCAGGTAGTAGCTTTAGAGCATCGACTGCACGCCTGCTCATTAACCGAAAATCCCCAACATCTACTGGTATCTTTAAGTTGCTTGTTCGCTGTAAGAGGCGGTAAAACAGATGAGCTGTGTTTCGTTTAAGCCAGCTTTCTCCCGCGCGAGAACGCCGCTGCATTAAAACCACATCTACCCCAGACTGCCATTGTTTAATCATTTCGGGGATAAGCTCAGGAGGGTCTTGTAAATCTGCATCCAGTATAATTACTGCTGCTCCGTTAGCATGATCAAGCCCCGCTGTGAGCGCTGATTCTTTACCAAAATTTCGGCTGAGTCTAACTATTCTAATGCAAGCGCTTGAGGAGGCTTGCGCCAATAAATATTCTGCGCTGCCATCATCGCTACCGTCATCAACAAATATTAACTCGGTAGTTATATTCAGCTCTTTTATAACGGCATCTAAGCGTTCTAAACACTGGGGCAAAACCTCATGCTCATTGAACATAGGTACAATGACGCTTAAAACAAAGCGTTCGGAATAACTTTCAGATAACAGCTTAAGATTTGCATTCATTAAAAACTATCCTCTTATACAATAAGTAACTTATAAGTGCGACGATTGATGTTGTGATACCTTGCGAGTATGTTGCGTCGATTTCTGCGGCGTAGTGTAAAATGTAGAAAAAAAGCACATTCGCAATCCATATTTGCAAGCACACAATAAAATAGGGTAAAAGCACTAGACGGTGGGGCGTTTTAGATTGGAAAGTAACATTGCGTTGTAAAAAATAATTCACCACAGCACCAAAAAACGCACCTGCTGCGGTTGCTATAAGGGCAGCAACCCCTGCATGTATAAGCAGTGCCATAACAAGCCAATGAGATGCAGTAGCAACCCCTCCTGAGAAGGTGAACTTTAATAGCTCTATACGAAAATATTCTTTAACAAACATATTCACTATTACTACCCCATTCATAAATTTTCGGTTCTGTAGAATAATTTCTATACCTCAACGCTTAACTCTTGATTAAACAAATTCAAATACCCGTTTACTTTAAATGCAACACTTCATATCGCCCGCTCAAACCGAAACAACACTACTCCGCCATAGCGATTAAAGCGTTATTTTCAAGCTCTTGTCTGGATTTATAACTAATCAAGAAGTTACCCTTATCCTTGCCTTCAGCAAAGCTACTACTAGCGACAATAAGTCGTGTTTTTTTCCTAGCCTCTTCAGTAGACATCCCTTCGTATTCGATTCGGTAAATTGCCGAATAAATCATTGCCCGGCCCACACCGTGATAACAGTGAATCAGCACAGGATAGGAAGAGCTATCGTCCATCACTTCAAAAAAATCACGCAAATTCTCTTTTGTAGGAACCTGTTTAGATTGGATATTTACTAGCCGAACACCATGTAACTTTTCTATTACCTCGCGTTGTAAATCTATACCTTTTTGGGTACCTGGGTTTAATACATTATTTATCGCTGGGTGTCTTAAATCTATAACCGTTTTAATATTATTTCGGAAAATATAACCTGCAATTTTTTCAGGCGGAATTTTGCCTGACTTATAAACCTTGTTTTCTGTAATCACCCCGAATCGATAATTTAACCCTACATACCACGCATAGTACAAACCGCCTGTAAGGCTGATGATTAGAAATATTTTTAGGATGTTTTTCATTGTGTTTTTTCTACCTCCTCCAGTCGTAAACATCACCAGTACGAAAATTATTCGTCTGATCAATCGCGTGTAACTCTATCAATAGGACAAGTAAAACTTCATTACCATTTGGTAATGTTTGCTATTTTTAACAATGGCTTAACGAACTATTCGATACTTTTTTTTAACATAGGATTAACGAGTTTTTTAACACTGCTAATGTAAGATTCTCAGCAAATCACAAAACACATAAAAACAACTAAGAAGATGGCCGGTGAGGATATTCCAAGATTGTGAAAATTCTGCTAATTGAAGATGATAAGAAAATTTCATCTCTTATAATCCAAGAGATGTCTAAGGCCGGATATACGGTGGTATTGGCCAATAATGCAGTTCAAGGACTGTCCTTAGCGATAGATAATAATTATGCTGCTGCAATAATCGACATCATGCTACCCCAGCAAAGCGGGCTCTGGTTAATAGATAAACTTCGACAACAAAAAATTCACTTACCCGTTATTATTTTGAGCGCAAACCGCTCACTTGACGACCGTCTAAAGGGCTTTAAATCTGGTTGCGATGACTACCTGACTAAACCCTTCGCCTTTACTGAGTTACTAGTGCGTATCCAGGCACTAATTCGGCGCACTAGCAATACAGATGAACCCACTCACATTACTATTGAGAATTTATCTATAGACCTGATGACTAGAAAAGTGACCAGAGGCCTTTCACAAATTGAATTACAACCGCGTGAATTCAGCTTGCTTGAGTACCTTATGCGCCATAGCGGTCGGGTAGTATCGAAATCCATGCTTATTGAAAATGTTTGGGACTATAATTTTGACCCGCACACTAATGTTGTTGAGGCGCGGGTTTGCCGTTTGCGTGAAAAAATTGACAAAGGCTTCGACACTACATTAATCCACACTGTTCGCGGGGCTGGGTATGTACTTAAAGCTGGGGCATGACAAAGCCATTCCGGTCGCTTTGCGTCTAACACTTTGGTACGCCGGAATCTTTACACTTTCATCACTAATAGCATTTACCACCTTCTATTTATTTATCGCAAAAACTATTCATGCACACACAGACGCTGATCTTATCGAAGATATCGAAGAACTTGGTCTTATATTTGAACAGGGTGGAGTCAACTCACTCTATCACGAGTTTAATGATGATGTAATATCCGTTGGTGCGGACAAGGTTTTTTTTAGAATAATAGCTGCAGATAGCACGGTTCTTCTTTCCACTGATATGTCTGACTGGCCAGGTATTCCTCCGGCAACTGATGCGCATTCTTTGATACCTGAAAACAAAAGTTACTCATTAATGACCCTCTCGCTCTATGGGCAGCCGCACCCTGCTCGAATTGTAACGGCTTTTATAAACGATAATACGATTCTCCAGTTCGGCGAATCATTGCAATATAACAGCGAATTTCTAAAACTTTTCCGCACTATAATTCTCATAACCCTACCCCTGATTATTGTTTTTTCCTGTTTTATCGGCTGGTTTATGTCTCGTAAAGCTTTGCAGGGTGTGAGAGAAGTCACTATCGCTGCTATTGATATCACCAATGGAAACCTGCATCGGCGAGTACCTGAAAGCGGTCGTGGTGATGAAATTGACATCCTAGCTAAAAGCTTTAACACAATGTTAAACCGTATTCAGCACCTCATTTTGGGTATGCATGAAATGACAGACAATATTGCTCACGACCTTCGCAGCCCACTTGCACGCATACGCGGGATTGCAGAATCAAGCTTGTTGGATAAGCTTGATATGGATGAACTCAAATTAGTTTCAGGCAATACCATAGAAGAATGTGATCGCTTATTGCATATGATAAATACGATGTTGGATATCACCGAGTCAGAAGCCGGGGTTGTTAAGCGCGGCATGGCATCCATTAATATTTCCAACTTGGTCAATGAAGCCTGCGAACTATTTCAAGCTTTGGCAAAAGAAAAGGAAATTCAATTTAACTGGCGTATCGTTGAGGCTGCTACTGTATACGGCAGCGTGCAACATTTACAGCGCTTGATTGGTAATTTATTAGATAATGCCATGAAGTACACAAACAAAGGCGGAACTGTGTCACTTAATCTTTATCTGAAAAACAACGATGTACTTATTGATATTAGTGATACTGGTATTGGTATTGCTGAGGGTGATTTGGCACAGGTTTTTAAACGATTTTATCGCTGTGGTCCAAGCCAAACAATAAGTGGTACCGGGCTAGGTTTGAGTCTAGCCCTGGCTATTGCACATGCCCATCAAGGTGATATTTCAATAGTCAGTAAGCCACAGCATGGGACAACTGTCACCGTCAGAATCCCGGCATTTATACCACCCCGGTAATTAACCCGGCAAACCACATGTTACGACCGAATCTTGAATACGGCTGAGTTTTATAAAAACCAAGTAAATTTACCCACACTATCGTCGGCAATGTGAGATTTTCGCTCATGGCAAAATCGGGAATCGGGCTAATAGGTGTGTGTCCTCGAGTTTAATCCTCGAGTTTATCCTCGAGTTTAAGTTTGCTCGAGTTTGACGACAGGCACCGCACTTTGAGTGGCACCTGCCTGGCTCACGGCCGTCACAGTCACGATGTCCACCGCAAACCCTGCCACCGGGAACATGAGCAACGCGGCAAACCACAAAAAAGAAACATTCATTCTAGTTTTCATTTAACTATGCCTGTGTCGTTAAGTAATACCATCGGTTACTCCATGCCATTTTTGAATATTAAATCCCCTTGCTCTGTGCTTGTGATGGGTTCTACTCGGAGGTCGTCCCAGTATTTGTTGCCGCTGTCGGCGCCTTCGATGACGCTCCAGATGCCGATGGTGCCCATGGTCAGGCGGCTACCGGTGTCTTCGCAGTCGGCTTGCCAACTGGCGGGTTCTGCGCTGCCTTCGACCCAGACTTTGGCGCGTACAGCAGTGCGGTCACCCATATCTTCGGCTTGGATGGTGAAGCGGTACCAGGTATTGGCGGCCGGGGTTACACCAGTGTTGGAGGTGCCAGTGCATTCGATGCCGGTGCCGTGCGGGGAGATATAAAAGGCGCTGTTGCCTTCTCGACGCAGGCGGTAGTAGCGGTCGCTGTTGGGGTAGTCGGAGAAGAAGGTCAGACCAATGGTGTCACTGGTGCCGCTGATGCGTAAGCGGCCGCTGTATTGGTAGTTGCTCCAGCCGTCGCTGCCCAGTCCCACATAGTGTGAGTGAATGTTGGTGGCGCTGGTTTCGGTGGTGCCAAAAACGGTCTGCCCACCAATGCTCATAATGCTGAACAGGCTGTCGTCATTGACCATGCTGTTGTTGGCGGCACTGTCGTACCAGTCCGTGGGGCTGCTGCCCACACTGTCACTGCCGAAGCTGGTTTGCAGGCTGGCGTTGCCGCTGCCAATGGCACGCACGGTGACGGTGGTCGAGCTGATGGTGGTGCCGCCTCCGCCGGTGCATGTCAGGGTGTAAGTGCCGGTGCTGGCCGGGCTCACACTTTCGCTACCGGACATCGTTTTGCTGCCAGACCAGGCGCCGGAAGCGGTACAACTGGCGGCATTGCTTACAGACCAGGTCAGTGTGCTGCTATCGCCCACAATAATCGACGCGGGTGAAGCACCCAGGTTAACGATGGGGCTGGCGATGGTGACGGTCACCGAGCGTGTCGTTGTGCCCTGTGCGCCGGCGCAGCTCAGCGTATAAGTGCTGGTGCTGGCTGGGCTAACACTGATGTTGCCGGTCAGCGCCTGAGTGCCGCTCCACGCCCCCGATGCGGTGCAGCTTGTTGCATTGCTCGCAGACCAGATCAGGTTGGTGCTCGCACCAGGGGCGATGGTGGATGGGCTGGCGGAAAAACTGACGGAGGGGGTGTTGTTGCCGCCACCCGCTGTTAATTTGTAGAAAAACACATTTGTGTTAGTGTGGTTAACTAGGACAAAAGCATTTTTGGAGGGGATGTAACGGAACCGCCCATAGGTGCCAAAAGACTGGCGTGCTGACGGCGAAACACTATTGGATGCGGCGGGATCAATTTTGCTCCAGCTCCACGTATCGGGATCCAGGCTGTACACGGCCGTGCCACCATACCAGCCAACAAATTTTTCACTTACGGGGTCATATGTAAAACCGGGTGCCTGCGCGTGCTCCAGTGTCCGGTCACCCGTGGTATTGGGGATTGTCGGTGGGGAATCGGGGTTGTTCAGGTCCCAAACATAAATCTGGCGCTCACCAGCATAACCACCCACTAACACCATCAGACGGCGGACTGGATCAATGGCGGCTGTGCCGTAAATCTGTAAGTTTGTATAACCGCCATGCGTCGTCCAAGTATCAGTAACCGGGTTGTATTTCGTCAGCCGACCGCCACTGTATGTCCCATGAACCCAGAGCTTATCATCCACAGGATCATAGGCACTGACACGACCCGTTGTATGGCCTAGCGGAGGGTGACTCGCTCCCCGTTCCCACCCGCCTGTGCCTGTGCCATCGTCTATGCCTGTTGAAAAATCAAACAAATTCGTGTTCGAATGATAAGAGCAACCATCACCAAACTGGCCACCGCCCGCCTGCATAAAACGATCTATTGTCGGTATATACTGCAATAGGTTATAGGTATGGGGGATCGATGGGCGGCCGTCCTCATAGTAGTCCACACATGTGGCAATTGGATTACTAGGCTCAGACACTCGTGTCCACTGCAGGGTCTCTATGTCAAAAACATAAATTTCATTTCCGGAATAATCCATATGCCCACCGCCCCAAACGATGAGGCGATCACGAGTGGTGTCATATGCCCCACCATTCCAGGTTTGCATAATAGACACTGGGCCCGTAGCACCAGGTGGCGTCGGACTGGGAAACACGGCTGCCATATTAGAGTTCGGTGCTTCGTACCAATTGCCCGGCTGAAGGTCATCGACCGAGCCGGCTATCGATGTTCCAGAAAAAATGAATATTGCAAAAAACAGGAAAATTAAATTGTTTCTAATCTGCATTTTATTAACGCCAAATAGTTTTATGTGTACGAAAATAGGGCTAGTGGTCGCATAGATTTATTATACAAAATAGCGGCATATACTGGAAGAGTAGAGAGTATAGGTAGTAATAACTCGAGGACAGGGAGTTTGTCAGTATCATACTGACAAACTCCCTTGTTCCTTTCAATTAATCAATTCGGTGAGTCAATACACTCACTAGCCTGTCAGCAATCGTCAACTTTTGCTCGTGGCAATAACGGGAATCTGGCTAAAAGGCGCCTGATGAGATGGACGACTCCTTTTGTATTTCGGCATCATAGTGCGCCACAATGGTATGTCGTTACTTCCATTCACATACACAAAGGAGCCATCCAAATGAAGATTAAACTATTAGGTATCGATTTGGCAAAGAATGTTTTTCAAGTATGCGCCCTTAATCAAGCAAATAAAGTGGTTTTTAACCGTAAAGTTACGCGCGACAAATTACCACCACTTATAGCAAATACACCACCAACTATCGTGGCTATGGAGTCTTGTTCAAGCGCACATTATTGGGGTCGGCGCTTTAGTCAGCAAGGCCATCATGTCATTTTGATCCCTGCCCAACATGTAAAACCATTCGTGCATGGCGGAAAATCTGATAGCCATGATGCCTTAGCCATCTGCGAAGCCGCCCAACGAGGCTGTAGAAAAACCCAATTAAAAAAGCCATTTGTACCATCATCTAACTTTTTGATTTCACTAACCAAGCTGATACCGATTTTCCTCATTTGAGTTATCTTCATTCCTGATGGGCTATCTACTCTGTA
>JAKITM010000143.1 GCA_021648045.1 Lysobacterales bacterium | reverse complement strand
TTGCCATACAAACACCGGTTTTTCGGCTTGCCCGTGCAAAGCCAACAGCAGCAAAAGCTACACCTTGTTCATGCCGGCATAAATAGTGCTTAATTTCACTGTCATAGAGCGCATCATAAATGGGCATGATTGCCCCGCCTGGATAACCGAATATACTAGCCACACCCTGGCGCTGCAGTACCTGCAGGACGATTTGCGCACCGGTATAGCGCTTCTCTTGACTCTCGGCCCTTACTATTTCCGGCTCTGTGTTTGCTTGTACTGCACTTGATTCCAACACGCTGAACTCCAAATTTCTGCATAAAAAAACCCCCGGTTCTCTCGAAGCGGGGGTTTGTGTGTTTTTACATTTTGTTTAGCTCAACAAACACCCCGGTGATGACTGAATAATCACCACGATTAGGACGCTTATAAGGACTAGGCTAAAATTTTTCATGTAATAGTTTAATTTCTGCTGATTAAATTCTTAAGATGATTTATAGCATACTAAATCAACTACGGGAAGATATTTTTAACTATTTTGTCAATTTATCTTAAATCAAGTACTATTGAATATATATCATTTTACGCAATACTGAAACAACGATATGCTTCATTTATACCGAAACTTCACTTATTACCCACAAAAGGCCATCCTATGAGCAACTACTTCAACAGCTTAAGCTTACGCCAACAACTGGCCCAATTGGGCAAGTGCCGCTTTATGCATGCAGATGAATTCGCAGATGGTTGTGAAGCCATTAAAGGCTGGAAGGTAGTGATTGTGGGCTGTGGTGCCCAGGGGCTTAACCAAGGATTGAATATGCGCGATTCCGGCATTGATATCAGCTATGCCCTACGCCCCCAGGCCATCGCAGAAAAACGCCAGTCCTGGTGCAATGCCACCAAAAATGGTTTTAGCGTGGACACATTTGAAAACCTCATACCATTGGCAGATCTGGTATTAAATCTCACCCCAGACAAACAACATAGCCGGGTTGTTGAAGCTATCATGCCACTGATGAAACAAGCCGCCACCCTCTCCTACTCTCATGGCTTTAATATTGTTGAAGAGGGCATGCAAATTCGCCCGGATATTACTGTCATCATGGTAGCGCCTAAATGTCCAGGATCAGAAGTGCGCGAAGAATATAAACGCGGCTTTGGTGTTCCTACCCTGATTGCTGTGCACCCAGATAACGACCCACAGGGTACTGGATATGCTACCGCTAAAGCCTATGCTGCTGCGACCGGCGGCCATCGTGCCGGGGTATTGGACTCTTCATTTATTGCCGAAGTAAAATCCGACCTGATGGGTGAGCAGACCATTCTCTGCGGAATGCTACAAACCGGATCTATCCTCGCACATAATAAAATGCTGGCAGATGGAATGGACGCTGCCTATGCCGGCAAACTTATTCAGACCGGTTGGGAGGTCATTACTGAAGGCTTAAAACAAGGTGGCATCACCAATATGATGGATCGTCTGTCTAACCCTGCCAAAATTCGCGCCTGTGAACTGGCAGATGAGTTAAAAGAAATTCTACGAACTCTGTTTGAAAAACACATGGATGACATTATTGAGGGTAAATTCTCTGAAACCATGATGGCGGATTGGGATAATAACGATAGCGATTTACTCAAGTGGCGCGAACAAACCCGCACTACCAGCTTCGAGCAAGCCCCGGATTATACCCAAAATATTGATGAGCAAGCTTACTACGACAAAGGGATTTTCCTTATCGCCATGGTTAAGGCCGGTGTGGAGCTCGCCTTTGAAACTATGTGTGCTGCCGGCATTATTGAAGAATCCGCCTATTATGAATCCTTGCACGAAACCCCGTTAATCGCTAATTGTGTCGCCCGTAACCGCCTGTATGAAATGAATGTCATCATTTCCGATACCGCAGAGTACGGCAACTACCTGTTCAGCCATGCCGCCGTCCCCTTGCTAGAGGAGCTGGTAGATTCACTCTCAGCGGCTGAATTAGGTGAGGGATTGGCGCTTGCTTCAAATCGCGTAGATAATCAGAAATTGGTCGCCGTAAACACAGCCATCCGCTCTCATCCGGTAGAACTGGTGGGGGCAAAACTGCGTGGCTATATGACCAATATGAAAGCGATTGTTGAAGTCAAATAAGCTCGTTTATTCGTCAAACCTCAGATTTTTTTCAAGCAAAACAAGCTAATCTGATACTCTGTATGATGAGTTTGAAACAGTGGTTGAGAGCACCAAAAGTTGGCACTTTAGGCGACCAACTATATTGACAAACGAGATGTGGCGGTATATAAAGCATGACAAAATCTTCAAGTCGTTACAAAACCTGAGAGACACATATATAAAATGAGAGCTCAAATCATTAGTTTTATTTCACTGATTGCCTTACCTATCTGTGCTTTTTCCAATAGCCTTACTGCTTCGGGACCAATTGTAATCAATGGTGAAAGCGATGTAGTAATTAGTGGCTTACATATCAGCAACCCAAATGGGGCCTGTGTGATGATTGGTAGTGGCGCCAGCAATATCATTATAAAAAATAGCGAGATAGGCCCTTGTGATGGAAATGCTGTTGATATTAGGAGTAGCAACAACATTACTGTTCAAAGTAACTATATCCATGATGCTGTAGGTGAGGGTGTATACTTGCATAATGTTGAGTTGATTGAAGTTACAAATAATAAAATTGAGCGTGTTAGGACTGGTGTCTATGCATCCATAGGCAGTCAAATAAAAGTCAGTCACAATGAATTTCGAAATATGCAAGGCCCGATGCCACGGGGGCAGATGGTACAGCTTGCTTTTGTAAAGGGTCCTGGTAATAGCGTTACTAATAATTTTGGCATTAATGAACTTGGTTTTAGCGTACCAGAAGACGCCATCAATATGTATAAGTCTAAGGGTGTCCCTGGAGACCCGATTATGATTAGCAATAATTTAATTATTGGTGGAGGCCCCAGCACCTCTGGAGGCGGAATTCTGTTAGGGGATGGTGGAGAGTCTTCATATCAGGTCGCGAAAGACAATATATTAGTTAATCCTGGGCAATATGGGGTGGCTATTGCTGGTGGTCATCACCACAAGTTATTAAATAATCTTATCTACAGCAAGCAATTTTCTTTTACTAATATCGGCATATATGTTTGGGACCAATATGATAGCGCTTGTACAAATATTACAGTAAGAGGTAACAGTGTTAACTATACACATAGGGATGGTTTTAAAAATGCTGGGTGGAATGGTCTGAACTGTGGTGTTATTGATGGTTGGTCGTCCGATAATAACTGGAATGCAAGCATAGAAGAGGATGTCGCAGAACAACATCCTGGTCTGATAAACACCAATATTGCAGTTGTTTCTGTAACTGCCAGTAGTTTTGATAGTCCGCTTCATACTCCCCAAAACACCATAGACAATGATTTGACCAGCAGGTGGTCAGCAGAAGGAAATCAATGGATCCGTTACGATTTAGGTGGTGTTTTTATTGTCTCCCAGCTTGATATAGCATTCTGGCTTGGTAATGCTCGCTCGTATGCTTTTGATATAGAACTTTCAGTAGATGGTACAAATTGGAAACAGGTGTTTAACGGACAATCTGGCGGCAGTACTACAGGGCTTGAGTCTTTTGATTTTACAGCTGCCCTAGCTAGATTTGTGCGAATCAATGGCCGTGGTAACACTGCTAGTCACTGGAACAATTATTTAGAGGTAGATATAATAGCCAGTACTCCAGCTTACTATCAAGAGGGCTTGATTTTCAGAAACTCGTTTGAGTGATAGATTAAACTCCCGCGACAAATCGAAAGACCAAAAGTAGCGACCATGGGCGATATGTCGATGGAATCAATGGGAATTAATTCGCGGGCATCTAGATCACTAGGTTATGCTCCTCCTAACAGGTATAATGGGAAAATATTTTGGGTGTTAACTCAAGCTATGAATCAATTACCTGACAATCTGATGGAGTCTCAAACAATGCAAGCACTAACTTTCAGGCAGCTCGCTGCTTTTTTTATTATCAGCCTCAGCATGGTTTCTCATAATTTGTTCGCTGATCAACTGATTATGAAAAACGGTGACATTATCACCGGTAGCATCAGCAAAATCGCCGATGACAAGGTTTTTATCAAACCTAGTTATACCGATGAGTATGCGGTTGACATTTCCGAAGTTGTGTCGCTGCATTCTGATAAGGTTTTTGATGTAGAGCTTGCCGATGGTAGCCAAATAAGCGCGGTGATCGAAACTGCTGCAGATGGCAAGCAAATTCTTGTGGTTGAGGGTACACCACAACCGGTAGCGCTGGCTGATCTTGCGCAAGCTACTGAGCCGGAAAGCTATTACGAGCGGATTTCGCATATTGACCTCAATATAACCGCCAATAGTGGTAATACCGATAGCCGCAACACCCTGATTTTTGCTGACACCCGTCTGCGCATGGGTGAACATCGCCACTTGGCGGAAATAACCTTCCGCCGTGATGAAACCGATGGTATTAGCACCAAAGAACAAGATTTATTAAGCTATCAATACAACTGGATATTCAGTGACCCTTGGTACACCGGTATAACTGCGACCTACGAACGCGACCCTATTCGTGATCTTTCGAGTCGTTATACTT
>JAKITM010000002.1 GCA_021648045.1 Lysobacterales bacterium | reverse complement strand
GGGGTTAAATCCAGTGCTAACCTGTACTCGCTGATCGAGACAGCCAAGGCCAATGGCCTGGAACCGTATGCTTATCTGCGCTATGTGTTTACTGAACTGCCAAAAGCAGAAACCGTGGAAGCCATCGAGGCATTGCTACCGGGCAATATCAACATGGATCAGATCAGGGGTGGGTGAGCAAGGGCGGTGTTTATTAACCGCTTACATATCTTATAATGTTAGAGCGAGAACTGAACGAATGAACTCTCCATTAATTCGACTTCAATTTATTACAAGAAAAAGCAATGCTAAAAACTCCCGGCCATTTATCGAGCAGGCAGAAAACCCTAATGATTATATCGCCGAGAGATTTTTAATATCACAAAGAAATATACTTCTTACAGATAAAAACCCAGACTATTTAATTATTCTCAATAACCCTAATTATGAAATATCACATCCACGCGAACGGACCATCGGGATAGTCACTGAGCCCTCATGGTCTTCAAATTTTGTCCCTGATTATCTGTATAAAAAATGTGTATATGTAATTTCTCATTTTGCAGCCCCAGCCAACAATGCTATATTTTGTCACAGCCTATGCTTGCCCTGGGTAACAAAGAAAGAAGTATCTAAAATCCCTGAAAAGTCCAAAAAATTAAGCATCATAGTTTCACCCCTAAACCCCAACAAAGAAATACCAAAATCGAACTACTTATTTCGCCATAGCTTAATAAAATCAATTCTCGACTCAGATCTCGATTGCGACATTTATGGCGATTGGTCCGGGGCCGATACGGACACACGGATTAAGGGTTATATTGAACACAAAATTGATGCGCTTTTACCTTATGAATTTTCGATAGCCATAGAAAATACCTGCGAACTCGGCTATAGCACAGAGAAATTGATTGATTGCTTTTTGGCTGAAACACAGCCCGTCTACTTAGGTGACCCGGTAGCGCAACTTCATTACGGCGACCATTCCTTGATTCCTCTCGATACTAAAAACCCTATGAAGGTATTGCAGGATATCATTAATAATAAAATTAAATATAACCACACTGCAGTTGTCGCGGCTAAAAATAAGTATTTAGATTCTTTTAACCTGTTAGATAAAATTCTGACAACAATTAACTACCTGGAACAAACAAGTCATAGGTTGAGTGTTAACCTCAAACCCAGTTGCGAGGACTAATAGGATGGTAATCACCCCGAAACAGAAACTGGCCATGGTGGCCTGACTCTACTTTTGAATTAGGTTAATAATGGGGGGATTACCGGGTGACTTACACGATAACCAAGCATTTTAGGCGGTTAATATTAATCAGGTGCGGCACTATTTGATGAAGTTAATTTCATCCAATCAATTTCTTGAAGTAAACCAAATGATAGTATTAAATCCATTTTTATTTCATCAGAATAATTTCGCCGTATATGACTGTCATCTCTAAAAATATATTCCCCTTTTGAATACAATGAACAACCCACACCTCTAACACAGTAATTTTTTATGATGCTATGAAAAAAGACATTATCATAATAATCCGCAACCTCTAATATAATATCTTCTGTCAACTTATGCTTGACCTGTAGTTCCTCAAAAGAAATAGGCAAGCAATCTGGTTTTGATTTTCGGAATAGATCATTTTGATCAGCACATTCACTCCTTTTTTCTCCTGGATGAGGAGTATCCCCAAGCAGAAGCACTTTGGGGCCAAGCTCTAAAATATTCTCAACTGTGAAGCTTAAACCGCTTTTCATTAGCATTAAGCGCTCCGAAATGTTTGGTCTTTCATTATTTCTGGAAAACATTTGATTTAATGAGTACTGCCAAGAACCTGTAATTATTACCAATGCTATTTCTGGATCATTTTTAATAAGCTCAAGCGCTCTAAGACTAGATGCAAAACACCCTTCTGTTGCCCGACTTGGGTTTTTATGACGAATTTGAATTGTTACGCCATCCGTCAACGGCCGACATGATTTAAAAAGAACAATAGACAAGTTATGTTCAGCTGCGACCATTTCAAGTAGCGGCGCTATGTGCTCAGCATGACTATCCCCCCATAGAACTACTTTCCTTTGAGATGTTTCCCAAGGCTCTCCAAAATTACAGTATGCTTTCCCAAGTATTTTAATTTCGGAACAGTCCCACTTCCACATCTCTTTCAGTGAAGCAAATTTTTCGGCATTTGGAATCCTGTGAGAAAACCCTCCGGTCTGAATTATGAAGAAGAAAAAGCAAACAACCCCAGCTGCCGTTGCTACTGAAAACATGGAAGCTTTAGGTTGCCATGCCGGTTTTCTAAAGGGCTTTTCGATTAGGTAATATGATGCTATTGAAAGCGCGAGGGTAATGAGTAACAGCCATATAGCTGACTCTGCACTAATTTTTGTGCTGTTTGTATAAGCTTTGTACAGCGTAACCACAGGCCAATGCCAGAGATAAAGGGAAAATGAAATCTTCCCAATACCCACAACCAGCTTGCTTTTCATTGGATTAAAGTGCGGTTTGTTTTTCATCGTTGCGCCAACGATAAATAAACTAGCCCCTACGGCCGGCCATAATGCCAACCACCCTGGGAATGCGTCCTCACTAGAGAAATAAAATATAGAAAATACAATTATTGAAAAACCAACAATTTGTAGCAGTAAAGAGCCAAATGGCCAGTTGCGCTTATATATAGCCGTTTCAAATAAAAACAGCGGTATCATTGCCCCAAGAAAAAATTGAAAAATTCGAAAAGGAAGATTGTAAAACGCCAATGAGGGGTTTAACGGCGTTATAAATATTGAAAGCAAAAATGAACAAAAGAAAATTCCGAGAACTGTGCGCCATTTTACTGCACCGCTAAGGCGACTCAATAAGAGAATCAGTGCGGGCCATATTATATAAAACTGCTCTTCGACCGCGAGGGACCAAGTGTGCAGGAGCGGCATGCTCTCTGCTGATAGGTCAAAATACCCTGTGTTTAGGTAAAAATAAATATTGGAAACAAAACCAACTGATGCTACTGCGCTTTTTCCCAGCTCAAGATAATCTGAAGGTAAAAGTAAAAAATACCCAGCGCAGAGGGTAGCTAAAATAACTGTAAAGAACACAGGAAAAATTCTTCTCATCCTGCGCAAATAGAAGTCGTAAAAATATGCCTTTCTTGGCTTTTCGGTTTCTCGAAGTAAAATGGCTGTTATTAAATACCCAGAAATTACAAAAAACACATCAACCCCTAAAAACCCACCCGGTATCCAGGCAAACCCTAAGTGATAGAGAATGACGGGTATTACCGCCACAGACCTAAGGCCATCAATCTCAGGTATATATCCTAGCTTGCTCATTTAGGTAATAAGCAGCTATTAAAGTGTCTAAATTTATGCATTTTTAAAATACCTGAAGCCATCAACATCTCATCTAATATAGTTCTAATTTTATTATATTGACCAACCAACAGCTTTACAGCTCTATCTAGGGCCTAGCGGGTAGGCACATCTTTGAATTTTGATGAAATAACATTGATTAGCCATGTATATTCCACCTAAGCTCAAATAATAGCCCGGAGTTGTAAGGATATGGGGTAAGTCCGATATAAAACTACAGCGTTTAAAGAAATGCACGCCCTATACTTAATCTTTATTTTCTAATTTTAATAACATTTGAATAATTGGCTTTGGTTCCTTAAATTCCAAAGCTTTATCCAACTCACTCTTTTCGTTTGCTAAACACCTTACTATTGATGAAACCAACCGCGAAGGAGTGTTGTATGGGGCTGAGTAATACATTAGAGCACCTCTGCTTGAACATTTATTTGATGTTTTAAGTGCTGACAAGCTTACTAGGTGTCGATCCTCATAAAAAAACTCTGGGTTTTCATCAGCAGTTATCCCCCTACTCAGCCATGCACCATGGTCGCCAAAAACAACTACTATCGCAGTGGGGTCATTTTTGTTGATAATATCAACTAAATCCTTAAGTATATTGTTTAGTTGCTCGGCACTACTTAAAAAATAATTCTTATAAGAATCTTTAGCATTGATATCTGTATGGCGATAACTTTTTTTCACATGCCCATTTGGCCGATAGGAATAAAATATTTTTAGTTTAGGCACACTACTTTCTACGGAAGCCCTCACCTCTTCAAGTATTTTTTCTGGCCAAAACTTAACGCTAATCTCTCGCTCTGCTTCTGCCCCAAACAAGCTTGAAACAAAATGAGAACTATTCTTATATTTTCCGATGATTGAACAACCACCATAAGCCCTTAGAATGTAGAAAAACTTATCACCTATGTCTAAACACTGTACTGTCTTAGACAGTGTGTTTTGCTTACCAATTACATAGCGATCTACATGTTTTCCCTTTTTTCCAAAATAGTAAGTTGCATAACCCGTTGTCAATTCGTATCCATTTTGTTTGAATATCACTCCGAGGGCTGATGGTTTCATTCCATTAAAGTAGTCTCTGCTGTTTGAAAGCATTGTCTGATCTAGTCTCATTAACCCATTTAGTGACCGCTTTGTAGGCACCCCTATAGAAGCGGCGAACTCAAAATCTATAAATGATTTATTAATAGCGCTTTGATAAGGAAGCTGGTCAATATCTAAATACTTTTTTGCAACATACGGTGGGATCATGGAGTCGAAAGCAAGTAAGTAAACATTTGGTTTCTGCTCGAAGCTAATAGCAGAGAGCTGTTGAAGAAATTGATTTTCCGCAGTTGTTAATTTAACTTCAGAACCAAAGGAGTTTTTATCTATGGTAATAAGTGGTGCGAAAACCAAGATAACAGCAGTTACTAGATAAAAACTAATTCCGAGTTTAGGAGGAATCACCTTTTTATAAACAAACAGCAATAAAACAACTGTAAGACAGATAAGAAATAACCCAAGATACCCACTTTCAAGCCCAGAGAAGGTATTGGTGTAAATCAATTTTAACTCAAGTGTTGAAAATGCAATAAAACTTGCCATTAAAGCTATATATAATGGCGTCGAGACTACTCCAATTAAGGTAATTAAAAGCAAACACACCAAAGCTACAATAAAAATATAGAAATAAACCAGTAGTGCGCTTTCTATGTTTTCATTTAATGCAAGCTGTAATACTGGCTCGAAAGTCAGACACAAAATTAGGAATAAAGCAAAGCTACTCCACTTAATTTTTTCAGTTATTGTCATTTCAAAAATCTATATAAAGCTATAATTAAGAACTCAATTTATTCGAGAAGAGAACAACACGAATTGAACTTACCTTATGTCTTATCTTGGACACATAAATAAATAGTACGATTACCATCATTTACTTTGAGAGATTTTTTAATCACATAATATTTTTTCAAATGTCTTTCAAGCTCAGGCTGACTGTAGTCTTGATATTTATCTTCTTTATTACGCAACAAAGTAATGACTTTATCATCTTTACGAGACACATATTCTATAACAAGCTTTTTTGTCAGTCCGGCTAACCACTCAATAAATTCTTCTAATGGAATGTTTGCAGTCATAACCACATGGTGTATTAACGCTAGACATAAAACAAGGTCAGGTTTACTCCTTGTTTGCAGGTCGCTACGCTCACGATTCCGCCAACCCCAGTTTGGTGATGGATCTGCAACATTTTGCACTAATGGTAAAATGTTTAGAGGTTTATTCGGGTCAAGGTATAGGCGCTCAACTGCTACATGATCGATATCAGTAGCAACAACTTGTTTGCATTCTGCAGCTGCTATACGAGAAAACTGACCTGTATTACACCCAATATCCCAAACCACATCTGGCTTTTCTGTAGTTACCGCATCGCGTATAAAACTTTCTTTAAGCAGGTGGTCGCTATCTGAATAGTTATGGAACTGTGTATAATCGCCCCATTCTGAGCCAGAAGCCTTCCACTTGAGGTTTTTGATGAGTTTTTGTAATTTGCGTACATTTACTAAAATTAATTCACGATTAAAACCAGCGGACTTCAAGCTCGATCGAACATTTTCAGCAGAACTTCCGTGTCTTTGATCCATTTTAGCCTGCAGCCACACATGACTCATGACCCCTTTGCGAAAGCGATCACGCAAGCTAAACAGCGAGGAAGCCGTTTGTACTGGTACACCGTCTATAGACGCACGCATAAATGGCTGAAAATTGCAGCCCTTGTAGGCTTGCAATAACAATGGGAACAAAAACATTTCGCAAAACTGTTTGTAGCCAGCCCATGGGGCGCCTTGTTGCAGGGCTTCAAATGACGGAATATCAATAAATATTGGTTTTGAGTTAACAAACTGAATGTTATAGGGTGTCGCATCCTTTAGTGTAAAACCATTGCTTACAGCCCTTTCAACTAGCTGCAGCTGAAGAATGGCCGCAGACTTCAACATACTGAAGGTCCATTCGTACGGGTAACTTATCACGGCAACCTGCTCATGCTCCAGAAAACCTACCCACTGTGACTTTATATCTTCCGGTAATGGATTATCTTCTGGCAAAAGCAGCTTAGTCCCAACAATTTTATTAGCCGCGACCAGTTTCTTATAAAACTTCTTGTCACTCAATTTTTGGTAGGTTTCCAGAGCAGATTTACTTAATCCCCGAAAGACACGACCCTCATAGTGATAGACTCGACCATCCCGGTCACGAAATGAGCCGGCATTTACCCTAGCTGAGGAATTATCTAGGCTACTCATCCTCAAGCTCTTCTATGCCTTCCTCTTTGGAAAGACCAAGTGCTGCTCGTAAACGGTGCCAATACATTTTAATTATGACCCCAACTGCCGCCACCCCACCCAAAATAACTTGAAGCAAAACACTCCCAGTACCTGGATCCAGATAAGCATAAGCGTTAATAGAGAACAGTACGGTAAAACAAAAAACAAAAAACAAATAATTTCATATATCCCTTATATTTCCATGATCAACGAAAACCAACTGTTTCATTATAACTTTAATAAGAAAAAGCAAAAAAAGAAAAAAAGCTATGGCGTGCCAATTACCCTGGCCTTACCCACATAGATTATACCTCTAAACGATATTGGCTCTCCTGCTAATTTAAGAAAAAAGAAATTGATATATGTAAGCATAATCCTGCTTACCTTACCCTACGAATCCATAATAATGTCTTCAAAACCGCCAAGAAATTACTCGTAGCCCAGTAAAGCACCATGCTAGCCGGAAAGGTATAAAACAGAACTAAAAAACTTAACGACCTTACAATTAAATTACGAGACTGCTTTCGCTGTAAATTGACATCCTTGCCTTTCGTTACATGTAATTTCGAGGCGGCGAAAGATAAACCGGTCTTAATAAATGGCAGTAAATTGAAGTCATCCCCAAAAAAAGACAACTTTACTGGCAAACGACCAAAGGCATCTGATAGGGATAAACCCTTGATCCATAGCAAAGACTCGCCAGATTATCTAATATCTTTATAATAAGCTCAAAACCCACCAACGCCCTGCTCTCTATAATTCTTGTTTGTATATAAACGCGACTACAGTTCCATTAGTCCTCTCAATTACTTACAATTAAGCATACGCCTAAACACTAATTATGGATTTCCATGCATCAAACGGTTATTGCTGTTGTTCTAAGTACAATTAATTGCCCTACTACGGGCAGGCTCAACGCTTCCCAAGGGTTTTTAAATTCTCTTAACAGCATAATCTGCCAGGAAACTACCGCTTTAGTCAATATTATGCTGGTTATAGCGGAGGACACCACAAGTGATGTCAATTATCAAAATATTCTGGAAGATAATCCTTGGATTCTTCCTGTTGAGTTTTTACGTTGTACTTCAGAACAGTTGGCACAGGCTGCCTGCGCCCGGAGTAATGCCGATTACTTGATGTTTCTCTGTGTGGGGGATGAATTGCTTCCCGGAGCCGTTGAGCTATTGCTCACGGGAGTTGCTGGATCCGGGCAGCTCAGTTGTTATGGGGCGTGTCGCTGGTCTAAAAATACCGACTCCTGGTCACACTCGACCGTTGATCAGTTTTTTGAATTGGCCGCAATCACCAATACAACGGACACCTTGCAAAGCAATATTCTGGATAATGGCTCATTGGGTTTGTTTCATCGATCAATTTTCCAGAATAATGCAGACCCAACCCCGCAACAAGCCGCCACCCTTAAAGACTATGTCTGTATTCGCCAAAACTCAGGTGAAATCAGCTATACACCTGCATATCCCTACCCCAGACCGATATACCAAAAACCGCTATTCCCCGCACAAATGCCAGGGGAAGAAAGCACAAAACGCAGTGAAAGCACAAAAAGAGCGGTCTGGCTATTTAGTGAGCGTGCCGGAGAAAGTGCCGAAGATAACGCCTGGGCCTTGTTTAAGCATTGTGTTGATAGCTGCGCCGATATAGAGAGTTATTATGTCCTAAAGCACAAAAAAACAATCTCGCCTGAACCCAGATACAAAAGCCGTATTATTTATAAAGGCAGTCCTGAGTGGAATAAACGCATAAAGCAGGCAAGCCATATGTTCTTTACCGACACGGCGGCAGATATTCTAGTGTCATCGCTTGATGCTTTAAATTATAGCAATACTACATTTATCTACCTTACGCATGGGTATCTTGCCTATAGCCCGGGTGTGTACCAACGCCGCCTTCCCTATATTAACCGGGTTATCTGTAGTAGCCGATTGGATATAGATGCAGCATCCAGATTCTGGGGTTTTTCTAAATCCCTGTTTATGCAAACTGGTTTGCCGCGTTGGGATACTTTAACGGATACCTCTGCCGGGCGAAATGAAATATTAATTCTACCCACCTGGAGAAAAACATTTGATTCATCTCGCTGGGATACAAGCGAGGCGCTAACCGAAGAAAACGTCCTCGAATTTAAGTCCAGCGCCTACTTTCAGCATTTTAATGGTCTTCTAGAGTCAACAGAACTAAACAAGTTGCTGCTCCGCTACAATGCTCAGATAACCTTTAAACTGCACTTTCGACTGGAAAAATACCTGCCTTTATTTAAACAAGCCGCTAATTCGAATATTAGAATTTCGACCCAAGAGACCGACAGTCGAGATATTAAGATCTTGCTGCAAGATGCCAGCTTGCTGATTACTGATTATTCCAGTGTTATGTTTGATATGGGGCAGATGGAAAAACCGGTTATTTGTTACCAGTTTGATAAAGCCGCCATGCTCGGTGAGCGTAAAATTGACGCCTTTGCCCTGGCTGATAACCGAATATTTACAGATATGTGTTCTACACAAGACGCTGTGCTTCAAAAGCTTGAAGAATATTTGCTTGCTGATTTTACAATTCCTGATGAAAAACTACGCCTTCTGGATATCACTTTGCCATTCCGTGACCGAGAAAACTGTAAGCGCATAGTTGAGAAAATCAAACACTCGCAGGGTAAATCAGAGCAAAGCATGGCTAAGCCTGATGAACAATTCAAACAACCAAGTTTAGCATCCTATTTGAAGCGTTTAAATTCCGCTGAAATTGATGTACCTGCCAATATTGGGTATTTGCTGAATATCCCCGACTCAAAATCGACAACGCATATAGCTATCAGCCCGGATAATTGGGAGGATATTATCAAGGTGGGGGAAATCGATATTTTGCTACTTGAGCCTCACTTGAACGCCCAAAGCCCGTGGGCTACAGTTTTCTTTAGTCTTGAAAAATTGTTGGGGTTTTTACAGAAAATCAGCGCTTTTGCGCAACAACATGGGGTAGTAAGTGTTTTGTTTGAACCGCAGCATCACCCCTTGTTCGATAACATACTGCCTTTGAGAGATCGCTTTGATCATTATGTGCCATTACCAGCCGACCTGATAATACAATCGACTTATGATATTAGCGTAATCATCCCTGCCTACAATTGCGCAGATATTCTTAGCCAATGTATTGACTCTGTTCTCAAGCAAAGTTATACAGGCAGTGTTGAGCTGGTCATTGTTGATGATGGCAGTACAGACACTACCTGGGATGTCATAACAGGCTATTCCCAGCTATATTCCAACATCCAGGTTATTAGCCAAGCTAACGCCAAACAGGGAGTGGCTAGGGATCGAGGGCTTGATGCGGCTCGGGGTCAATATGTCACTTTTGTTGATGCAGATGATGTGCTGCCAAAGAACTGTCTTGCTGATTTGCACCATGAAATCCGCTTAACCTCTGCCGATATTTCGGTTGGGCTTGTCGCTTCTACAGACGAAAAGGGAAACACACAACAAATAAACCAGGCTTACTACCATTACTCAAAAGCACCGCGTAGTTTTACCCCAGCGAGCTGGCCACATGTTTTTTACGATCCCAGTTGTGTCGGCAAACTCATTTCAAGACGCCTTCTGCTTGAACACAAGATATATTTCCCACAGAGTTATCATGAAGATCAGGTTTTCAATTTCAAACTGTTTACCAGTGCCACAACAATTTGTAAAACAAATGCAGTGGTGTATCTGTATATTGCCAGACCAGCGGCTAGTCCGGCACTTTCGGGAACACAAACATTTACGGCTGAAAAATTCCGGCAAATACTCATCGCCGCGCAATTGGCAAGATCAATTCTGGATACATCGGGCCTACCGAGGCGAGTTAAAAATCACGCCCTTGGGTTTTTAATCCTGCGATACGACAGGTTTCTCTGGAAACAGCAGTCAACAACAACTCTCAAGGAAGCTCCAGGCTCGCAGCAACAAGCATTAGCGTTATTAGCGGCTTTTCTCCAGTCGGTGCCCGATGAGACAATCTGGAATCAGGCAAAACACCTGCCGTTGGCCTTGTTACTGCTAAAAAGACAGCAATTTCCCCTCGTTTCCCAGGTTTTGGAAGGTAACAACAGCGAGTCCTTCGAGTATCTATGCCGCGAAGGCTCAATTCCTGTAAATATACTGGGGATATTAAAATCAGGTGATCAGCTAAGCACTCGCTACAATTACTACAAAGCTATGCCATTGCTTAGTGCGAACAGTTCCATTATCACCCAAATGGATTATGGCTATAGACTGGGGTCTGTTTTTGTTGATATAGCAAAACAGCCAACTTTAATATTTCTTCTACCTTTCCGCTTGTTACTACTGGTTTTTGATATGCTAAGTAAAAGAGGCAGAAAGAAACAACAGCACTTTAAAAATAAAATGGCTCAAACCTATAGTCACCAGCAGTTTATTGAGCGCTCTATAATTTTGAAAAAAACAGCAGCCCATCAGCTAGGGGTGGCAATACTTGAGGCATTTTCGAAATCACCCAGTAAAATATTCGAATTACCCGGTAGAATTAAGCAAATATATGTACAAACCCGCTCACTCTAGGCCTTCTGCATTATGATGCTAAACAAAAACACAAAGTTTGTATTAGTTGGCCTTGGTCGTTGCGGTTCAAATCTTCTGAAATTTGGCCTCAGGCAAAACTCCCGAATTGTTATGGCCGGGGAATATTTCAACAAACATAGCCACCCTGAATCCCTCCAGCAGGATGGTAAAGCCCGGGCCCAAGCCTTTTTTGAAGACAGCCGGCGAAATAGGGTGCGGGCCGTCGGCTTCAAGATATTTCTACATCATGGTCGCCTTCACATAACCTATGAAAACCTGATCCAGGACTGGGATCAGCTGACTACCGATATCCAGAATTTTGTTGGTGCTAAAGCCACTTCTGTCGAAAAGTCATTACGCAAGCAAGAATATATGCCGCTTTCACAAAGGTGCCCCAACCTAGCAGAATTACAAACTTTTTTCCAAAACAGTCCTTATCGCTGGATGTTTGAATAATGTTAAATATCGCCATTATCATTTTGAACTGGGAAAATGCGCCCGCTACACTCGAATGTACACGCTCTGTACTAGATGATATGGATTTGAGTTCTGAGCATGTCCATAGTCATTTGTGGATAGTTGATAATGGCTCAAGCGACCAATCTGCTGATGTTATAAAAAATTGGGTTAATACTAATGTGGCTGATAACCTTGTTACCGTGATTGAAAACCCTGAAAACACTGGTTTTTCTGCAGGTATGAATAAAGGCATTTTTGCTGCTGCTAAAAACGCCCAAATTAATTATTTTTGGTTGCTTAATAACGACCTTACTGTTGAAACAGGCTCGCTAATAAAACTTTCTCAATCTATTATGAAAGACCCCGCTGTGGCAATATGGGGGCCTACGGTAATCGATGCCGCAACCTTAAAAGTGCAGTGTGCTGGTGGCTGTATTTACTATCGCTGGCTGGGTAAGGAAAAGCGTGCATTCGCCGGGCTGAAGACAAGCCAACTGCCACATATAGAGCCACCTGCACTGGACTATATTTATGGTGCAGCTATGTTGATAAAAAATGAGCTTTTAAATCGACTGCACGGATTAAACGAAGACTATTTTCTCTATTACGAAGAACTCGACCTCGTAGAGCACTTAAACACTAGTGAAACACTGGGGTGGTGCCAGGGTGCCAAGGTGGTACACAAAGGTGGCGACTCTTCTACCGACAAGAAAGCTAAGGCATTTGCCGCCTACCATGCCGCTTTAAGTGCATTCAAATATACCTGGCGCTACCACCCATTGTGCTTGCCATCCGTCATTCTATTTCGCGTCTTTGGTCTGCCGCTGTTTGCCTTGAGGTATAAGAACCCAAGGCTAGCGCTGGCACCCTTCCGGGCACTACGGGACTTTTTACGGCCGGCTGCATAAGCTTTACGGTTCTGGTTCTGGTTCTGGTTCTGGTTCTGGCTCAGCACCTCCACCACAGTGGAGAAATACCAAGTGCACATAAAGCACCCATCGCAAAACACCTTTGCGTAAACCAAGCTGATGCGCTGTTTGAATTCGCTTATATGGACTGATTTCAGCTAAGTTCGCATACTTTTCCAGATAACCCAAAAGCTCAGGACTTTGAATATTCCGCAGTTTTAGACGAGTTGTGAGTTCCTTAGCCTGGTTAATGGTCTGACATAGCTCGTTCGACCCTTTTGTCCATGAACTTGCCCACTGTTTGTAATTTGTTAGCAAGCGCCCAATGGAAGTGACACCTATTGTATTACCTGTGTGCTGTCTGTATTTAATCAGCTTTTCATCTATAAAAATCAATTTTCCACAAGCGGCAGCGGTTAAAGCCAACCACCAGTCATGCATAAGCGCTGTTTCAGGTATTGGGCTGGCAAGTTCTGCTAATTTTCTATTTACTCCCAGGCAGGACCCGGGGATATGATTGAGGCTTAATAAACTGCTCAGTTTAGTATTACCCCCTTCATTTAAATCCCTTTGAAAAGAGTAAGCCGTTTCAACAGGTTGCAGCTCCGCGTCAGTTAATTCAATATTGCTGTAGATCAAACATGGACCATTTTCGGCAGCAAATTTATCATAAAATTGTTGGATTTTAGTCGGCTCCCAATAGTCATCTTGATCGCTAAACATAAACAATTGCGCCTCGGTTTCCAGGGCGTGAGCCAATAAACGAGCAAAACTTGCTCGGGGGCCTGTATTTACTGAATTAGCAGACTCAATATGTTTAATTCGAGGGTCGGCGTGGCAATATTTATCAATTAGTGTCGTTGTAGCATCCACAGAGCCATCATCACGAATCAAAAGTAGCCATTGCTTGAAAGTTTGCGCTTGGATACTTTCTATCTGGCAAGCCAGATATTCAGCACCATTATAAGTGGATAGTAAAATACAAACCTCAGCCCTAGCCGTAGTTTTCACAGGAACTTTAGGTGTTTTTGGGCTGGCTGTCATAGTTTAAGCGTCGTCGATGGGTGGCCTATACTTTGTATATATTTATAGCTATTAAAAACCATTGTTTATTAGTCACGCCTCTTTGAGAAACCTTTATCCCAGTACATTTTACATCGTTCCTTGCGGAAGCGACAGCCAGAACTTTCTATGATAAATTCAAACGATCAAATATGGTGCCAAAATTACCCAACTGACTAATATTTGTTGTAGGGCATCTCAAAGCACTTTCATTGTTTTAAAACCTGTATTATTATGGAAATCTTTCCACTGAAGATATATAGATGAACAGGATATGCTTAACCCTCCTTCTAGTGCTACTTGGTCTAATTGCGTCGCTATTTTTGTTACCACCCGATGCTTCACGAATTAGTGCAATAATTGCTCTGGTAGCGCTTTTAGTTTCATTGACTGTCAGTGCATTTAAGAATGAGCTAACACCTTTCAAGCTCGCGTTGGTGGTGGATGAGGCTACTTTGGTTCCGACATTAAAGGAGCCTCTGCACCATGCAGACCTCATTATTTCGTTGCAGTTTGTTAACGATGGCCATGGCTCGGGTGTAATTGAAGACATTTCAATTAAAGTTAAAGGTAATGGCACTACAAAACTATATTCGCCTATTAATGAAATAATCAGCAACCATTTTTCAGATGAACCGCAAAAATTTAATCATGAATCAATCACCGGACCATTTTCACCATTTGCCGTTCACAGCAATAAATCAATAAAAAAATCTATATTGTTTTATCAAAAGGATGAAGCAACAAATACTCCCCTTAATGATTGGTCTGAAGGCAGTTACAATTTCAAGATATATATCAAGCATACCTGTCGTCTCAAATTCATTGAATATGCAGAACTTGACCGTTTTATCGGTAGTAAAATAACATCCTCATTTGTGGACAATACCAATCATTGAGGTTCGGCCTACAGTGTGAGGTATAATAAGATATTCAACACAGCACTAATTGATCTGATTTCTTTGAAGTCCAAAGCCCAGCTAATAATATATATTATAGACAATAGATGCCTGATAAAAATTTAATATTTTTAATATCACTACCTAGAAGCGGCTCAACTTTAACGCAAAAAATACTTGGGGCTAGCTCTGATATCTATACTCGGTCTGAGCCCTGGCTTATGCTTGCACCCTTATATGCTTTAAAAAAAACCGATTGTATTGCTGAGTACAGCAAACCACTTGAGTATATTGCCACACAAGATTTTATATCTCACCTGCCTGGCGGGGGCAGAAAAAAATATATTGAACATATTCGCAATGCTTATACTTCAATATATTCCGAATATTCGAGCGCCCATGGTAAAAGATTTTTTTTAGACAAAACCCCCAGATATTACCTTATAGCGAATGAGCTCAAAGAGGTTTTTCCAAACGCTAAAATAATCATACTCCTTAGAAACCCGCTGGGAGTATTGAGTTCAATTATCAAAACCTGGGCAAATAAAGATTTAACACGGCTTGCTAATTTCAAAATTGACTTAGTCACTGGTCTCGATATTCTTTCAAAGCTAGTCGCAATGAAAAAGAACGATTTCTTTTTTTTACGCTATGAAGATATTTTATCTGATCCGGCAAATACTTTCCAAGAGGTGTTTAACTATTTGGGAGTAAAATTTAATCAAAACATCCTTACTGACTACAATAGTAGTGATGATGAAAAATGGCCTTATGGTGACCCTCACAAAGTATATAAAAGAAAAACTATTGATACGGGTAATGCAATGAGATGGGTTGATAATTTAGATGATCCGCAGCACTGGCGGCTGCTTTATGATTATCTTAATTATGTTGGTAAAAAGAGGTTTGAGTTACTTGGGTATGATTTTGAATCAGCCTCAAAAACACTACTGTCAAACATGCCTTGTTCATGCATTCAAGAGCTTGAAGACAACACATCTTCATTATATAAGTTTTTGGGAATACCAACTGATGAAATAGGTAAAGAAATCGTTGATCAACAATCATAAGCTGGTAACACGGTGTACTACATACAGCTGCAGGAGGCCGCTTAAACGACCATGCAACAGATTGTTCCTTTAAGCATGTGGATGCTTAATTGCTTGGTTTAGAATAACCAGCAAAACCCCGGTCCTTAAAACTTTCTTGTGGCAACATATTAGGTAATTCTGATAACATCGGTGTATCTATTGCTTTAATCCACTGTGAATAATCAGGCATTTCCATAAAACAAACCCCGGCTTTAGCCGGGGAATATTTTATATCTAAAACCAGCCAAAGCTGGTCTTTTATAGGTCAATTACATTATTTTAGGGATGTCAAAATACTTTGCCCATTTTGTTCTGTAATAAGTTGATGCACCAACTGCTCCAGCTGGTCAATTCTATCCAACTTGTCTTGTTGTAAGCTGACAGCCTTTAATAGCTCCCTATGCCCATTGATCAGCGCCTGATTATCCTTATTCAACTGATCAATATAAATATGCGCCTTTTCTAGTTCTTCTAACATGCCCATCAGATGGCCCACCAGATTGACCGGACCTTTCAGACCTTCAGGTGCTTTTGGTAGCGCCGGCAGATGTTTGTTCTGCCACATAAAGTCCGCGTTCTCTTTTATGGACATCAGGTCATAATCCGGCTCGAAGACATAGTCCGCATGCACAATAGAGCCATGTACCATAATAGAGCCTCTAACATCTAAAGTCGTTTCCTCACCCGGGGAGCTACTGCCAATACTAACCGTGCGCGGAGCCAGACCATTGGCACCATTGATACCAATCCGCAACATGTTGTTACCTGCGCCATCGTCAAACTTAAACGGTACTACACCAGCACCCACCTCGCGGTTTGCTAAGTTGAAACGGCCCGTATTGGGGTTAACAAAGACTTCCCAATTACCCGCGCCAGGCCCGATATTGGTTAGACGAAAAGCTGGGCCACTGGCTTCAATATCTATTTGCGAATCCGGCGTAAACGTACCAACTCCAACATTTCCGACACTGTCAACATGCATCTGTGCCTGTAGGCCTGATGATAAGGCAAACATTGGTATGGCAATAAGAACCCCGTATATTTTATAGCTTGTATTTTTCATGATTATTCTCCAATTTAAAATCTTCTTATACTCTAAGTTTTTTCTGCATTTGAAAATGCCCAGCTTAAGGGGTTATATCCAGGCAGACAGCGTAGGCAAATGCTCTCGAGTTTCCATCGCACTCAACCGCCCATGTTTCAAAGTTAGCACCACCATTATCTAGGCAGGCCCCCCGGGTGGGCTTTCAAAGACACTGACATTTGTATCATAAGTCAGTGCTGGACAAGTCTGTGAATATATCTGCGGGCTAGCCAATAAAGCCAACGCTGTTAAGACTAGTTTATATTTCAAGTTTTTCTCCAGTAGCTACAATTTGTCAAAAGTGAAATTTGGCTGGACTTTCCTCTAATATAGACACCAGTAAAAATAGCACTTGCCATTAAGCATGTCAATAAGAAGCCTTGTCCAATATAAAATGAACATGAAGGGTGAGGTGTGTTCTAACATAAATGAGTCTCAAATAGTCCAAATTGTTCATAATCACTCGATGAGAACGAATATGACAGACTCGCCAGTTGGGAAAATGCAAAACTCCAGCCAAAAAAAGCCGGCTCTCGAGCCGGCTTTAAATAGTATTGAAAGGTTTAGATTATTTAGTAAATACCGTCTGTAACTGTCCAAAAGAAGATTGATTTACAAGTTGCGATACCAACTGTTTTAACCCTGCCAGCTCTTCTTTTTGCAGTTTTAAGTCATCAAGCTGTACTTGTTGTTGGTGAAAAGCGGAAAGTAACTCCCGGTGCCCATTGACCAGAGCCTCACTGTTCTTGTGCAACTGTTCAATATAGATATGCGCCTTTTCTAGCTCTTCTAATATGCCCATCTGGTGACCCACCAAATTAACCGGACCTCTGAGGCCTTTAGGTGCTTTTGGTAGCGACGGCAGATGTTTGTTCTGCCACATAAAGTTCGCATTCTCTTTTATGGACATTAGCTCATAATCCGGCTCGAAGACAAAGTCCGCATGTATGACGGAACCATCAACCATAATGGAACCCCTGACATCTAGGACGGCTGCTTCTCCAACACTAGCTCCGCCAATACTGACAGTACGCGAAGCCAGACCATTGGTACCGCTGATTCCAATACGCAGCAGGTTGTTACCTGCGCCATCGTCAAACTTAAACGGTACTACATTAGCGCCCGCCTGGCGGTTAGCTAAATTGAAACGGCCCGTATTCGGATTAACAAAGACCTCCCAAATACCCGCTCCAGGCCCGGTATTGGTTAGACGAAAAGCTGGGCCACTGTTTGAAATATCTATTTGCGAATCCGGTGAATTGGTACCGAAACCAACCCAGCCTTGACCGTCCAGGGATATAGAGCTACTTGGAGCGTCCATATCAAATCGAACAATCGCACCACCAGCTCTCTCGAACTCTAAAACATTGCCAAGGCCCTGACCATATTCAATCTCCATTGAGCCATCCGCATCCACAAAGGACATTTGCGTTCTGGAAGTTGTGGAATTACCAACTGTAAAAATTGTACCCAAATCGTTAATCCCACCAGCAACGGTAACTGCCCCACTAGAACTAATCAAAATTGAATTGCTAGGCGCATCTACATGCGCCGCAAACGGGATTGTCCAAGTAGCAACATCAGTAGTTCGTGCCCACAACCTGAAAAAGCCTCCATTTAATTCCATTTCGGCTTCTGCAGTATCTGTTTCGTCGTGAAAACGAATATCAGGCGTGGTATCAGAGATTGAAAAGTCGGCCGATGTACTGTCCCAGCCTAGTGACATTGTTGCCGAGGAGTCATCCAGATAGAGCGAGCCGCCTCCCATGTGGATATCACCATCAGAATCCACCACTAATGAATTCAGACTTGAATTAGATCCGGGAGCACTGTTTATATCAATAACTTGATGAGAATTTGTTCCAATTCTATCCAGGATTCTGAAATCATTAAAAGACGCACCATCTCCAGTAATCTGCCATTCGGTGCCGACATCACCGGTATCATCAAAAGTTAATGTAGGACTCGAAGAGTCAATAGTAATATTCTGTGCATGAGCCGCAGGGATCAGTATATTCAGGGCTGTACCTGCAAGGAAACCTGCCTGATCGATGATCCGCTCAAGCACAGAAGCTTCTTCCTGCATTTCTAGCAATTGATCGCTATCACGCATACTTTCCTCAAAAAGAGAACTCCCGTTGATGATAAAGCTACCAGCATCACGGCTAGAGACCTCATCGATAGAGTCAGCCCCTTGCCCGGTGGGCATATCCAGCTTGAGAATGGTTTTTATCTCGTAGCTGTATTCACCATCAGGTAAATTGGCGGCGAATAATTCTACCGGTTCGCCCTTGGAGCGGGTATTAAGAACCAATTCACCCTGGCTGTTGTATACCCGTACGATCATCACAGTCATATTATTGACAATCGGTGCACCAACAAAGAAACCACTTGGGGCCGTTTCTATCAGCGGCATTGTTTCTATAGGTGGCTGCTTGTCAAACGGCACCTTTTCTGCCATAACTGATGAAGTACTGGCTAGTACCAGCGTGACCGCACTGGCGATTAATGTTTTACGTATATTCATAGTCTTTCCTCTTTGTGTAATGCTGTAATGCTGTAATGCTGTAATGCTGTAATGCTGTAACAGCATATGTTAATTATAATAAGCAACATGCTTACTATTTTTGTGTGTCCTACATCTTTCAAAATAGGATACAACACCTTATAAATCTATAAACATAAATCTATAAACGCTAATAAAATAATTTTTATAACCCCCCCTATATTAAAATATATTACTATCAAAAAGTAATTTGCCAAAATGATATCTTTGCCATACACTCAATTACTGTCACGGCCTGTGAATTCCTCTCACTTAACTCTAGTGCATATTAGCTCAATTGTCTGTAGGAAATTTCCCTATAAGCTTGTGGGAAATTGTTATTGTTTGTTGAGTGCTCCCCAAACTTTAGACCAAAGGCATGATAGGTTTTCTTCTAATTGAGGAGAACCCACATGAAGAGGAACAGATTTACCGATGAGCAGATAGTTCAAATATGGTATGGTTCTGGTCGAGTTATGACTATGTTATCCGGCGAATAAGACAAAAACGAACCAATAACCGATGTTTGGAACCTATCGTACTTTTCTAACACTTTTGGTTGTCGCCTTGCATCTGGCCGGTATTCCATCTATCGGGGTCTATGTTAGTATTTGGGTTTTAGGTGTTAAGCGGCTATCTGATGACCTAGGTCATGCACCAGAACTACGGCTATAGCCAGAGCGGTAGTAAAAAGCCGATGATCAACAACTGTAACCATTTAGATTGTAATAAGGAGGCTCGCTTCCCTGTGCCTACGATCGAGAGCACAAAAGCAGGGCGTTTTGCCCTAGCAACACTCAATCAACACAGTTTCGGGCGAGAAGTATGCAACTTAGCAAAGACACAATGAACCAAACCATTAAAATTTATGGTGAACGCAATACTATGACTAACTATGTTAGCCAAATTATTGCATTAAACTTAACCGTCCAGGAATTACCGGGTGTGATTCCGGATGCCCTTAAGCATATACAAAAAAAAGCACCCGGTAATCAATGGCTGCGCGACTTGTATTTTGCTCTTAGCTATCACCGAAATCTGGGTTGGAAGCACAGTAAAGTTATGTCAGTTGAACATCTACGGTCATTTTCAGTTGTCGGGCCACGGCTGGCATTTCTTACGATTACCAAGAACCCCTATTCCTGGCTACTTTCCATGCATCGCCGACCTTATAATACGAATTTCTCTAGGCCTGATAAATTCGAAGAGTTTCTCAGCATGGAATGGAAAACATTTCCTCGGGATCGCTGCACCAAAGTACTGGAAAACCCTATGCAGTTATGGAATATCAAAAATAGCGCTTACCTTGCTATCGCAGGGGGTGCTTTGAATGTGCTAAATCAAACTGCAGAGACTATATTGGCTGATCCATCCTCTTTCATCAGACAGCTTAGCCGACAGTTTTCTATTCCACGCAAAACCTCAAGTTTTGTGAATTTTGAACGCTCAACAAAAAATGAGAATCGGACCTTTGCTGATTATCAACATTATTACGGTAATGAAGAATGGCGTGATCATTTATCCAAAGAAGCAATCGGCATTATTAATCAACATATCGACCAAGACCTAATGCAGCGATTTGATTACCAAATATTGGAATAATCTTTACATGAGCAATTTCCTCACTTTTATTTTCATTGTCGGTTCTCAACGCTCCGGAACAACACTGGCGGGACAAATATTGGGAGCACACCCTAATGTTCTGCTGATCGATGAAGAAGATCACCTCTACGAGTGGCTGAATGCCGCCCTTGTAGACAACTACGAGACTACTCGAACGGCATTCGAAGCATGTTGCGCGCTGGCGAGACGGAAATATTGGAAACCTGAAGAACGGGCCAGCGTGGTAGGCAAGCTAAGCCCAAAAATCAGCCATATCGTACTGAAAGCACCAAACGCCACTTACTCCGATGAGGCCATTGCTTCGGCTTTTCCCGCTGCGCGAATTGTTTACCTAGTCCGTGATATTCGCGGAGTTGTCGCTTCCATGCAGCGACTAAGCCATATTCCAATGGTGGAAAACCAACTGCGGTTGATGCAGACCGCGCCGCACATCTGCCGGGATTTCGTTGAATATATCCGAGTACTATCTGACCCATCTACCCCTCGACATAAAAAGATGGCGCTTATCGCACTAACTAAAATGTCGCTGGCCGACCGTTTCCGCCAAGCCGGACTTGATGTGATGTCATTAAAGTATGAGGATTTGGTTGCAAACACGGAGGCGGTGGTTAGTCTGTTAGTAAAACATTGCGGCTTACCGGATAATCCACTTTGCCTGAGCCATACCGATGTTTTTCAGGGGCTCGGCCCTGGAAAGACGGATCGCAACCGTTCTATCGATAAAGCCTCGGTTACGCGGTGGGCGAATGATTTGGATCGACAACAAATCCAGGATGTCTGGGATATTACCGCAGAGTTTCTGCTGGAGCAGGGATATACCGAACAGTTCGATTGATGTGGGAAACTACTTGGTCACAACAGCTCGTACGATTTTTCCATGCTCATAACGTCGAAATGTTAAGTGTAAATCATCATTGACATTATCAGGAATTTTCTTATATGAATGCCAAATCCGTACTCGACCACTGATATATTCGCCAAAGGCTCTATGATTAAAAGCAGTGGATAAGGTATAGGGATTAAAATTCAGTATTTCCATAGCTAAGGTTAAATAGGTTTGGTCACCCCATGGCGCATCGGGATATTTTCTGGACAGCTGTTCTGACATTCGAAAAACCGCATTTACCTCATCGCTCAACTGCATAAAAACCACACCGGAGTTGTAGAGCAATTGTCCTTGAGACTTGATTCCCTCCTGCTCCATAATGGTCCGAAAGTTTCGAAAAGCACCCAGGCTATATAGCGTCGCCTGAGCCATGGCAATACCATGTAATTCAGCCTTTTCAAAACCGAGTTCAATATCACCGATCACCCGGGTGTCAACATCCAGAAACAGCAGTGAATCATAACCCTCAGGCAGGTGATTTGCGAGCTCACACTTGCGTACTTTACCATCCAATTCAAAATTAACACGCGTTATGTAAAGCTGATCAAATGTGAAGTTGACCGGGGTTTCTTCATCAGTGATCAGGTAAATCGGATAATGGGACAAGCCGCTTTCGACTACGCATTCCTCTACTTCTTTGACGAAATGCTCACCCCAAGCGAGAAAAATAATTGCACGTTTTTTACTCATAACAATCTACTTATTTGCTGATAAAAACAATAAACCGCGGTGATCATAACACAAACAGCAGCCTCAAAAAGCGGTCGTTTATAGGACTATCTATCGATAAAATTACCTACATAGCGGAGGCCGCCACAGCCATGCATAAGCGAAGATTATCATTTGCGGTCACTGTTTTGTATTCGCCGGTAATAGCTTTCGGTTATTCTAAGTACCCTAAGTCTTTTCTTACCTCGCTCAGTATATCCTTAACTTTGCTAACTACTTGATCGGGATACACCTCCTGTGGATTAAGCGCCCGACTAACACTCACGCGATCAGCCACGCGATGCTTTTCTGGTTTCCGACCAAGCCACATGCACAGTGTATCCATTGCTTGCCGTGGCTGGTGGATAATGTCTTCGAAGCGCAAGATAAGAGAGTTATCATCATTCCGAAAACACTCGGATTTTTGAAGCAGTTGCAGTTGATGTACTGTGGTGTAGGCCATATGCTCCGCGGGGCTGTCCTCCAATATTCGGGACCGATCCCGTTTAAGGTAATCATAAGCTTCTGGTAAAGCGATGCGCCCAATATGGTTATCCAGTCTGGCCGTCATATGAGTCCGGCGCAAACAAATACTCAACGGATCGCGAATTAAACAAATGTAGCTTGCCTCTGGGAATGCAGACATCAACTCAGGAAGTAACAAAAGGTTTTCGGGCAACTTGAAGCCCCAGGGTAGATTCTCATCCAGAGCCTGCATCATTTTAGCGGCAGCTGCCCGAATTCTGGGAACTCGTTGATTCTTCTGCCAGCTGGCCGAACATCGGTATTTCTCTGTAATTGATCGATAAAATGGCAGCACCAATTCCATCGAATCACCGGATACACTGATCTCGTTCCCCAAAAACACTCCTGCATCTTCAGCCATATTGCTGATCAAACGGGACCCCGAACCGCCCCTGGACAGGAGGATAATTGGCCGATCTAACTGAGCCAGTTTACCTAAATCGTTAAAGGGAATGTCAAACTCATCTTGGTGCTTATAAATATGCGTAAACTGGGGCCATTTATGGGCGAGGTAATTGTCACAGCAGGCCTTATCAGCTAAGTAAGTGAGGCTCCGGCGGTCAACGATTTTTTTGGAGGCTTGATCGTTTAAAATCAGCCTACCTTTTTCATCGGCATATTTGTGTATGGTGGGTGCATCAATGGCATAGGTCTTCAAGTCTGAATTACGCATTCCGAGGGCTAACTCTCGGCCAATATGATGTATTCCTGGAAAATTTTTATCAAAATCTGGAAGCCTTGATTTATGAAAGATCATTAACTGTTCGTCAAGCTCATCAACTTCGCAATAGGGCTTACCCTCGGCAAAAGTATTCTTGTATCGGTAAGGGTCGCTCCAGTGGCCCCGTACTATGCCTTCCGGCAACCGACCCACAGCACCCACCATAGCCCATTGAGCATCATCTACCTCCAGTTTGGCCAAAGACTGCTCGAATTGCGCTTGCCAGCCTTTTATCAGCAATACATCTTCATGTACTACGGCGATTAGTTCATGCCGGGCATGTTGAAGGCCATGAATGATGGCCTGGGATAAATTATTAAAATACAGGTTGGCGACATTGTTTACTTCAATTACTTCATTGATTGGGTTTACCACACATTCAGACTTGGAAAAGTTATAGAGATATTCATCCGAATAGATGACCACCACGAAGCTGATGGGCATTTTCGGCGTTCCCACTGAGTTACTTAAAATCGGATATTCTCGTTCTTGTTCCACTGAAGTGCCCTCAACTGGTTTTTAACCAAGTAATCTTTAGATGAAAACCTATTAAAACTGAATACTAGCCTTTTGCGTATTCCGATTAATTTGAACACCGATTCCGGTTTTATTTGAACACCTGATTTCTCAACAGCTTCAATGGATTATTTATTTGGCGCCGAGTATCCAAAATATTCCAACTCGAACTTGTAAAGATTTTTTACTAATTGTATTGAATTATGGTCATAAAACTCATGTAATTGTATTATATGACTCTACTGATGCTCCAGCTGTCTTTGCCGTCTTTGTGTAAATAAATTTTTTCTGTGACTAGCTAGCATAGATGCTCTTTTTAGCAGGATGTGGTGATTAATATAATTTCTATCTTCATTTAATCAACAAATAACTGAAGACAGGCTTCATGTACTTATCGCCCCCCCCTTGAAGCTGACCCAATAATACTAACTTTAACGAAACGTAAAATTTGATCAGAGCAAATAGTCCTAATCAGCCAAAATATCATATTGCCCCCAACTCTAATCTGGATAATATTCAAACGCGATAGGACAATACTGTTTTAGATACTTCTGAACTTCTTGTATTTCTAGCTGCGAGTGCTCACCACGCCAGTTCCGTGGTTTGATTTCGATTCCACCCATGTAATTACGACCCAAGTACTCACTCAGCAGCGCAGGGTTGCGTATCAATTGTTCGTAGCGTATAAGCTGAATTTTTTCTCTCAACAACTGATAACGCATACAGAATAGGCCATATAACTCCACTTGTATTCTTAAAAGGTCATCAGTCCGCTGCCTAATCTCAGCGACTTCCGGCCAGAACTGCTCTGCGGCAGGCATTGTGCCACGACTGATTGGAATATTCAATGCACGCCAAGATAAAATCGTAGGTACCGGGTGGCGGATGACAGCTAAGACAGAAAAATTGGTCTGTTCAAGCAAATCCGGCAACACGCAAGTGTAATGCGCATTATGTTTCATTGCCAGGATGAAATCGGAATTCATACCTTCCCAGGAAAACGATTCTAAATCTCGCGGATCACCAGGCCCGGCATTATCAATGCCCCTATAATAATTGGTATTAACAAGGCCTGCTGGATTACGCCGATCTTGGATGCTGCCGCCGTTAACTACTTTATCGCGAATGTCTGAGAAATCCTTGACCAGGCACTGAACATAGGCCTCACGATCAGTCATTTCACGGCTCCACTTCGCTTGCCAGACTGGCTCACTGATACCCACAGTATTTTCATAACTATCCACAATGGCAGTTGTCAAGGTAGTTCCTGAGCGAGGTATGCCGGTAATAATTAAATTTTTCATCCTGATTTTATCATTATAAGAAGTCTTGCTCCTCTGGTGTCGCTCACGTGGACTGCCTCCCTGATTTAATAGCAAACACAGGCTTGAAACTTCCATATCCTACGCTCCCAAGCAGGACCGATGGAATGTTTACATTCTTCCCAGAAAAGTCGATTCTCTCTTGCGGCCTGAAGCTATAGCTATTACACATCATTCTCAAATTTCCTCAACTTGCTCTTTTGGAACCTTATAAACTTTCGCAGACGATTTGTAGTCGACTCCATGTGCTCCGGGTCCAGATCATCATTTGCACAATTACCACCGTAGTGATTCCGTATATCTTTTGTACTCAACCCCCTAATAACGCCAGCTCTTTCTGTAATCCTAGTGTACAGAAGATCATATGGCAATATCGCTTCATATTCAGGCTGACTTAAGGTTATTGACCCTGTCATTGGACCAGTAGAACGACCCAATTGTTCAGTTAACCCAAGCCTATGTACAACACCAAGAAAATCACATACTTCAATTACTGCAGTGGCCTTATCTTGGATAAAACAATCATATTCTATAATTTTTGTATTACCATCAACGCTTGCAAATTCTACCGCTGCAGTGTTCATTTGGTGACAGTACTCCGCTTGTCTTTGTGCCCACTGTGACTTTTCTTTATCTAATATTAACTTATTGTTAGCACCTAATTGCTCGCAAAAACGGGGATAATCAGAAGGGTGAAAGTCAGTTCCATAAAAAGAAAATTTATATTTTGCACAATTGATATTGTCTATCGGGTTGCGAATGATAAGCAACATCTTTGCTTCAGGGTTTAATGCGCGAAAAACGGACATGCGCCCATTGGCTCGGATAAACTTTGCCAGATGTGGCCTTGATGCTCTTTGAGTTGCCGAAAAATACCGGAAAAACTCATTATTGATATAACCTTCTTTGCCCGTAGAATTGATAAACAACGCGGTTTTTACATGATTATAGATTCCCTCAATTGATAATGAACTAGTCCTACCAAAGTATTTGGTCGCTTTTTGATAGGGGCAATTAAATTTTTCCCTATCCCAGATAAAAGGTTCATAACTGGAAATATAATTTTCGCCGTATAGCCTTGCATAAACTGTCTGCAATAAACTGTAGACCATGGTTGTTCCAGAGCAACCAACCCCAAAGACAAATGTATCCATTTCAGTTAGCCCAACCAGCTGATGGACTTTTGTTGACAAGTCGGGCTATTTTTTTGTGTGTGTATCCTGCAATTTTCATAGCATAAACATGGTGCCTTTCACTCTCGTTCAGTTGTGTATAGTTCTTGGATTCAAGTAATAAGTGCAATTTAATTATACCGCAAGTAAATCAACCTGCAGCCCCATAAACAATTCATTTGGTGATTCACAGCCCCGTGTTTTTCTTGGGCGGTTGTTCAGCCGATCCATAACAAAATTAACTGCTTAATCCAACCACGGATTTGTGAGTCAACTTTCTTGGCCTTATACGCTAACTCCCGTCTCTCGGTTGCCATTTTGTGCGTCTGGACGAGGCGATAACCGCGCTGCCTCAGATTACGCCAAAGCTCACGGAAATAGTCGATGGTCTTATTATTGACCAGTTTTGCTATCCCTTTTTATGTATGTCCTGCAGTTTTTATCTCATAAATCTGGTATCGGTCAGCTGTTTATAGCTCATTAGTGTATTATTCCTTTGACGAAAAAATAACGAGCTATAACACCTGGCCACCTTTCTCAGGAAATTGCATTTATTATCTCAATTCAGACTGTTCTTTGTTAGACTACATTAATTATAGTTCAGAAAGTGTCGTGTATTAGCTACTATTTTTTCAACCGTCTCTGCTGAGCCGTCAGGCATATTTAGGATTATTGTGCGTCTTTTGTTGTCAATTTATATCATACTCGGGTAGCGGTAAGAAATTAAATGAATATTTTTTTACAGTAATGGGCTTTTTAATTCCACTCAAGCGGAAATTTAGGAAGTGTTTTCTTCCTGCTGAGTCGGCAAGGATTGCTCATGTTATTAATCCGTTTAAATGCCAGCAAGATCACCCGTCTTATTTGTATTACGCGCAACCCATCACCTTTGAATCGATGAGTAGAGCGAAAAATGAAGCTGCCAAATTTGATTTGAACATAGAGCTATACGCGGCAACCTATCCAGAAGACGATGAATTCGTTCCAGACTACTTTCAAAGGTTGCCTAATCTAAAGGCATCTACCTTATCGGAATATCCTGATATTGCAGACAGAAAACTACCCTTTATAAATGAAATACTTGTTTCACTTTATAACAATTGCACTGCACCGTATTTAGTTTTCACAAACTCTGATATCGGCCTGAAGGCAAGTTTCTACATTACTGTTAACAACTACATAAATGCAGGGTACGATGCCTTCATTATAACTCGAAGGGACAATATACCGAAGGTAGTCGACGATAAACGATTAACTGCCGAGGACTTAGAGCTTATTTATCAACAACCTGGCCGAACTCACCCCGGTAATGACTGTTTTGTTTTTCATCGAAACTTATTGGCGCAGATCAATATACAGGACATGTTCATAGGGTTTCCTCCTTGGGGGAGACTGCTGAAACATGAGTTGGAACAGAACGCCAAAAAATTTCATGTATTTAGAGAATTACATGAAACCTTCCACATGGGTAGAGACCGATCTTGGAGAGCCGGGCCCAAGAACGATCTATGGGTTCAAAACATTCGCAATGCTAACAAAATTGGTTATACCTACGAGTTATAGACTACGAGCGATAGCGGGTTGTTCTTCATCGATGATAAAGTAATTCATTTCGACTTGGGGAGAATTATAGATGTCCATTTTTCAGTAGAGCGACCGTCCGACATAATGAACTAGGGCAATCTGCAACCACAAGCGCTGGAGGAAGTAATATTCACAACTATAACCAAACTACTCAAATCAATGTATACCAAAACAAAAAGGAAAAGCTAAGGTTTTTGGAAGACTATTATGTGCCACGGACTGCCAAAATTGCCACTTTTGGTGAGCGGTTACGTCAGGGCGGTTCACTAGAAATAGTCTTAGTACTAGAAGAAAATAATTGCATAGTACCGGATTATGAGTGTATTGATGATAATATAGGGGTTCTGGATTATGGCATTCAATATAATCGTGGCATGGGCGTAGCAAAATACTAAAAGTTGACGAAATATGAAGAAACCGTTTGTTGTTATATCTTATGGTGGGTGCGGTTCAAAATTTTTAGTTCGACAAATAAGCCGTCATCTTGGGCGGGAGAATTTTAAGGACTACCACTCACACCAGCGTACCCCAGACAAAGATTTTTTGGATCAATATGAAAAAGTGATTTTTATATTCGGCGACCCCATTAATTCAGTGAAATCCTTTTTTGGGCGGCGTTTAAAAAATACTAAGCTTCACAGTTATTATAGTCGAAACGGTGTTCCAGATGAGCGTTGGGCGATGAAGCATTGCAAACATTTAAAAGGTAATTTCAATAGTCTGGATATTTCGTGGACACTCGATGACTACCTTAAGAATGGTGAAGATCTATTTTTATTGGAAGAGTTTTTCTGCAGCTGGATAAATAATAAACATACTCACGATGTTTTATTTATTAAATATGAAAAACTATGGGAATACACTGATGAAATCAAAAAATATCTAGGCTTTGATGATTCTTTTATCACCCACTTTGAAGAGCAACAGCAACGCTCCAGTACAATAGAGCCTTTAAGTGAAGAAAATAACCGTTTAGCCTCTATTATCCATGGCTCACTAACTAACAAGATTGCTAATATAGATGATTACTGGATTCATTCAAAAGATACTAATGGCGCAATGAAAAGTTCAGATAAGTTGAAAAACCAAGAATGAAGGTTTTGATCCTTAACAAAATTGGTTATACCTACGAGTTATAGGCTACGAGCGATAGCTTTCGATTTAAAAATTTAACTAAATATTAGTATAAAAATTAGCAAATATTAGAAATATAAACCATACTACAATCTAAATGGGTGGGTCAACTTTTAGTGCAATTTAACAGCGTGTTGTGCTCTTTTGTCAGTGAGTATGGTTGCGCTGCTTTGTTATAACTTGGCAAGAAAACTTAGATCTTCAATAAGACCCTTGTTGTGAGTGATGAAATAAATAAACCAAACAAAAGTTTATGCAAATAATAAATCTTCAAAATACTCGCCTTTTCCCCAAAAAGAATGGCGCATCAGCTTATCGCTTGTCAGGAATTGCTGCTCGTTGTGATTGGGCTGTCATGACCGCCCGTAACCAGAAAACCATTTCCCTTCGAGGCAACATCTCATGTCAGCCACGCACGGTTTTTCTTTCACTAAGGTCAGTTTTTCATGCTATTCCTTACTTTTACGAAGAAATACTACCCAAAATACATGGTAAATTTGTACTTATAACCGGCTCCGAAGACATAACTATCCCTAATCAGACAGATAAAAGATGGCGGGCCTTTAACTCCGCAGAAAAATCATTAATTACTAAAATTCTAAATGATGATCGAGTCATTCACTGGTTTGTAGAGAACAAAGATGAGAACAGAGCAAAAATGTCTACATTGCCAGTTGGTTATGTGTGCACAAAAGGATATTTATCGACGGTCATAACACAAACACCGGAAACTTTAATCAGAGACAGATCATTAAAAATGCTGTGCGCACATCGCATCAGAGGTGGCGCGCAATGGGAGGTGAGGCGAAAGGTCACAAAACTATGTAGCAACCAACTCCCTAAGACTTCGACCATCTTAACAGATGAGGTTTCTGAAATGGACTTTCGACATCTGGTTCGTAAACATCCATTCACACTATGTGTTCAAGGTGGCGGCTTAGACCCCTCGCCTAAAGCATGGCTATGCATTATAAACGGCTCAATACCTATCATCAAATCCTCAACTCTCGATGATGCTTATTCAAGCCTTCCCGTTGCATTTGTAGATGAATGGAATAAAGATTGTTTATCAAAAGACAAATTGTTGCAGTGGATATATGAGCTTTCGCCGTACTATGAGGACCCAGAATTGAGAAGTCAAACACTGGAGAGGCTGTCTCTTGATTATTGGTGGAACAAAATTATTGAGAAAGTTATTTAATTACTTGTAGTAGTTCAGACTTGATCTAATAGTTACCAATTTTGCAGTAGGTTAATAATGGGGGGATTACCGTTCCAGCGACTGAAGCAGATTGGATAAACCATCAGGATAATAAAGGTCATCAGAATTTAACCAGCAAACATAGAGTGCTGCTTGTGCAATGCCTTAATTAATAGCGGCGGACTGCCTATCATCAGGATGACTTCGCCCGCCGACTAATTTTATCTCCCACTCCTTAATGGTGTCTAATGAACCATCTGTTGAGCCGCCATCCAGAGCACATACCTCACCGGCAGGTTTTGATTCCAGTGCTGCATTGAGGGGGTACTGGCCCTGATTGAAAGAGGGCACTGCGATTGTTATGAGGGGCTTTGCCAAGATAAGTTCCTGTGAACTTTTTCACTCAGATATAAAATATCATTGTAAATGGCTAAAGAGTAGGATACTACTTGCATTCCATTACGATCCGGTCAAAATATGGAAATGCGAACAAACCTCAACCATAAATCTGATCCACGCAGCATATTATCCAGCTGGTGGCGACTGATGCGCTTTGATAAACCTATCGGTATTTTATTGTTGCTCTGGCCTACCCTGTGGGCCTTGTGGATTGCTGGGGATGGCGAACCGAACCTGAAAAACCTGATAATTTTTGCCTTAGGGGTAACGCTTACCCGTGCCGGCGGCTGTATTATTAATGATTATGCCGATCGAGATTTTGATGGTCATGTTGAACGCACTAGCGGGCGACCATTGGCGACTGGTAAAATTAGGCCACGGCATGCATTGTTTGGGTTTGTTGTGCTTATGTTGCTAGCTTTCGGGCTGGTGCTGTTGACCAATGCATTGACGATTAAACTGGCATTTGTCGCCCTGGCGCTGGCCGCTAGCTATCCCTTTTTTAAACGCTTTACCCACTTACCGCAGTTTGTTTTGGGCCTTGCCTTCTCCTGGGGCATAATTATGGCCTTTGCTGCCGAACAAAACCAAATTCCGGCTGTTGCCTGGTGGCTGCTAGCGGCAAACCTTGTGTGGACGGTGTATTACGATACGCTATATGCGATGGTGGACCGGGAGGATGATTTGAAAATTGGGGTTAAATCCACGGCGATTTTGTTCGGGCGCTTTGATTTATTGATTTTGAGCGTGTTGGTGGTGGTTTTTTTGGGGGTTTTGGTGCAGGTGGGGATTCTTATTGGTGCAGGAGTGCTTTATTACAGTGGGCTGGTTATTGCGGGGTTGTTAATGCTCAGGCAGTTGACTCGCTGTCGTAGTCGCAAAGCTGCCGGTTATTTTTGGGCGTTTTTGAATAATAATTATGTTGGATTGGTGGTTTTCGCGGGGATTGTGGGTAGTTACCTTATGCACGCCAGGTAGGGTGGGCATTTATGCCCACGCAGCGAAACTATGAGCCCTTGTCACCGCTACGGCTTACCGAGCTTTTACTACCGGTGATTAGAGCTCTTCCATCTCGAAGTCTTCTTTGCCTACACCACATTCGGGGCATACCCACCATACGGGGACATCTTGCCATCGAGTGCCGGGGGCTAGGCCTTCATCGGGGTCGCCTTTTTCTTCATTGTAAATCCAGCCGCAGACAATGCAAACCCAGGTTTTATATTCGTTGTTGTTGGTTTCTTCGCTCACTTTAATATCCATTATTCTGTTGCTGGCATCTATGCTGCCGTTGCGACTTAATATCGGGACTAAATACTAAATCACAAGCCCTGATAGGTTTCTGCCCCGAATCCGCTCGGAAGCGGTAAAATACACGCTGATATCGATACCGATTAAGGATTAAGAAAAATGCACAGTGACGAATTATTTGCCCGCGCCAAGCGCCATATACCGGGCGGGGTTAACTCCCCGGTCCGTGCTTTTAATGGCGTTGGTGGTACCCCAGTATTTTTTGAGCGTGCTGACGGCGCACACCTTTATGATGTCGGCGGCAAGGCCTATATTGATTATGTCGGTTCCTGGGGGCCGATGATTGCTGGACATTCACACCCTGATATTCTTGCAGCGGTACAGATCGCAGCGGCCAAAGGCCTCAGTTTTGGTGCGCCCGCGGAGGCGGAGGTGAGCATGGCTGAAAAGATTTGTGCTTTGATTCCGGCGATGGATATGGTGCGCATGGTTAATTCCGGTACTGAAGCCACCATGAGTGCACTGCGATTGGCGCGGGCTGCTACCAAGCGCGATCGGTTTATCAAATTCGAGGGCTGCTACCACGGCCATGCCGATAGTTTTTTGGTGAAAGCCGGTTCCGGTGCGCTAACCCTGGGCATACCGACTTCCCCCGGGGTGCCAAAATGCCTAGCTGACCTCACCGTGACCTTGCCATACAACGATGAAGCGGCCATTCGTGAATTCATGGCAGCTGAAGGCGACACCATTGCGGCAATTTTTGTGGAGCCGGTAGCCGGTAATATGAATTGTATTCCCCCGCAACCGGGTTTTTTAGAAGCTTTGCGTGAGCTTTGTGATACCCATGAGAGCCTGCTGGTGTTTGATGAAGTCATGACCGGTTTTCGGGTAGCTCTGGGTGGCGCGCAGGAGCGCTTTAATATCGCCCCCGATCTTTCTACTTTTGGCAAAGTGATTGGCGCCGGCATGCCGGTTGGTGCATTTGGTGGCAAACATAAATATATGCAGATGATTGCCCCCTCCGGCCCGGTATATCAGGCGGGCACGCTTTCTGGCAACCCCGTGGCAATGGCGGCCGGCTTGGCGAATCTGGAAATCATCAGCCAACCCGGGTTTTATGCCGAGCTTGAAGACAAAACCACCCGTTTACTGAAAGGGCTTAAAGCCGCTGCGGATGAGGCAGGGATTCCACTGGCTACCACCCAGGTTGGCGGTATGTTTGGCGTGTTCTTTACTGAGCTTGATGAAGTCACCAACTTTGAACAGGCCACCGCTTGTAATATCGAGCATTTTAAGCAATTTTTCCACGGTATGCTGGAGCGCGGGGTTTATCTTGCGCCATCCGCCTATGAGGCCGGGTTTATGTCACAGGCGCATAGCAATCGGTTAATTGATGAAACCATCGCGGCTGCCGCTGCTTGTTTTCGGGAGTTGTAATGGAAATTTTCAGAGTATTTCAGGTAGAAGCAGCCCATCACTTGCCGAATGTGCCAGCAGGGCATAAATGCGCCCGTCTACACGGACATTCTTTCCGGGTTGAGGTGCATGTTTCCGGTGAAGTGGGTGAACAAAGTGGCTGGGTGATGGATTTTGCCGAACTAAAACAGGCGTTTCAGCCATTGTATGATCAGCTGGATCATAATTATTTGAACGAGATTGAAGGCTTGGAAAATCCAACCTCTGAGAATCTCGCTCGCTGGATCTGGCAGAAACTACAGCCGGTGCTGCCGAATGTCAGCAAAGTAATTGTGCAGGAAACCTGTAATGCCGGCTGTGTTTATCGAGGGGAATAATTAGCTTACCTATTTGCCCAGTTTGTACCGGGGCGGTGATGACGAGGTAGTTGAGTGCCGGGGTGAGAAGGTAGTGGGAATGAATGCGTAGTAGCTGATTGGTGAGCCGTGGAAGAGTGGGCTGATAACAAAAAAACCGAAGCCGTTGCCAGCTTCGGTTGAATATCCCGTAACGGAGAGTCTCAAGATGAGAATCAACACCAAAGCATTGGTCATCTGCTCCAGTGACAATGATTTTACATATATAACGACGCCAGCAACATGATCTGGGTCAGTATTTCATCAAGCTACACTTAAATTGATCTTTATCAAGTGCTAACACCCATTTAAGCGCTATATTCTTCAGCCTGAGTCATTCATCTAATTATTGGGAACTATGAACACAGCGCTTGAAACAACTCATTTTGATGCGGGCCTGATTCAGAAATACGATAAACAGGGCCCTCGTTATACCTCCTACCCTACCGCAGTTCAGTTTTCTGACAGCTTTAATGCAGCCGCTTACCGGCAACAGGTTCAGCTCAGCAATGAAGAGCTGATCCCCCGTTCGTTGTCACTATATGTGCATATTCCATTCTGCCATGAGCTTTGCTACTACTGTGGTTGCAACAAAAAAGTAAGCCAACACCCGGAGCAGGCGATCCCATATCTACGCGCACTTTACCGAGAAATCGAGTTACAGGCAGAACTATTTGACCATGACCGTGATGTTATACAGCTGCACTTTGGCGGCGGCACGCCGACTTATCTAAACGATACGCAACTGACCGGGCTAATGACGCAATTGCGTGAACATTTCAATATGCCACAAAGCGGTGCTCACGAGTGGTCAATTGAAATAGATCCCCGTAGCATGGATGAAAACCGTATCGATCTTCTCGCGCAGCTTGGGTTTAACCGTATGAGTCTGGGAATACAGGACTTTAACCCGATTGTACAAAAAGCGGTAAACCGCATACAAAGCCCTGAACAAACCGAAGCATTGATCGTTCGTGCGCGCCAGCAGGGCTTTCAATCCATATCCGTGGATTTGATTTACGGTTTACCGCATCAAACCGTTAGCAGTTTCAACCAGACCCTCGATATCGTTATCGCTATGCGTCCAGACCGGCTGTCGATTTATAATTATGCCCACTTACCTGAACTGTTCCGCTCCCAGCGGCTGATCAAAACCGAAGACCTGCCGAGTACAGAAATCAAGCTGAAGATGTTTGCTGCAACCATTCAGCGTCTCGCCGCCGCCGGTTATCGCTATATCGGCATGGATCATTTTGCACTTGAAAGCGATGAGCTTTGCGTGGCGCAGGATGAGGGGACTCTGCAGCGCAATTTTCAGGGTTATTCCACCATGGCGCGCTGTGATCTCATCGGCCTGGGGGTAAGCTCAATCGGGCAGGTTGGGGATTGTTACTCGCAAAACCAGAAAATCATCGATGACTACCAGGCCGGGCTGGAAATTGACCAACTGCCCATTGCCCGGGGCTTGGTAATGAACGACGAAGATCGCCTGCGACGCACTATAATTCAGCAGATTATGTGTCAGGATAGGGTGGATTTCAACGCGCTTTCAAACAAATTCCATATTAATTTTCGCAAGTATTTTTCGGTGGAGCTGGAATTGCTTGAAATACAGGCCGCCGACGGGCTTATTGTACTGACTGAGGACCACCTTGAAGTTACCCCGCAAGGGCGAGCGCTGTTGCGTTCTATCGCTATGATCTTTGATCAATACTTAAAACAAGCCGGCAACAAAGCCCGGTTTTCCAAGGTGATATAAGCAGGCCGCAAGGGCCTAAACATAAAGTTGTAGAATTAAATCTATCGTAACCTTTGAGCCTGAGCCGTTTGTAGCATAAAATAAACGCTAGTCAGCGATTAAAGCATTCATTTATGGTAGATCAGCAACTGGTAAATAAAGGAACAACCGGCAGGCTACGGCGCCCCAAGCTTATTCCTGTGTCACAAGTTGCTTGCACAAAATGCGGCCTCAGCAAGCTGTGCTTGCCTGCTACCATGGATTCCCCCCAGCTTAAAACCTTTGAAAAAATCGTCCATAAAACCCGGCCACTACAAAACGGCGACCACTTATTCCGGGTAGCTGATGATTTTACCGATATATACGCTGTCCGCTCCGGCTGTTTCAAAACATATGTAGTAGATGCGGCCGGCCGCGAACAGGTGTTAGGTTTTCATCTTGCCGGCGAACTGCTCGGGCTGGATGCTATTTATCAAGGTGTGCATGTAAGCAATGCCACAGCACTGGGAACCAGCAGCGTATGCAAGCTGCAATATGATGAGGTTACTACGCTATCTCAGCAAATGCCTGAATTACAAAACCATATGTTTCACCTGCTGAGCCGACGAATTTCGGACCTCTCCGCGGCCGCGGCTGATCACACCGCCGATGAGCGCATGGCTGCGTTTTTGCTAAGTCTGGCATCTCGCTTTAAGACCCGGGGTTATTCCTCCAAAGAATTCAATCTGGCTATGTCGCGAAGCGATATCGCCAATTACCTGCGCTTAGCAACAGAAACTGTTAGCCGTGTGCTTGCCCGCTTCCAGAAAAAAGGTCTGATTAAAGTAGACCGCAAACTTGTACAGTTATTAGATAAAGATGCATTATGTAAAGCCGCCGGGACCGCTACCTGGTAAAGCCGGGATAGCCGTGAGATGAAATTGTTACCGGTGTTACTATCTGACATAATAATAGACTCCCAATAGGGAGAGAATAAGAGAATTTTACGGGGCTTTTATGAAAAAAACCGATATCAGCAACCCCGATTACTTTCATAAAGTAGTCGATTGTCAGTGGGCCTGTCCCGCACATACCGATGTGCCGGAGTATATTCGCCTGATTTCCCAAGGGCGCTATTCCGATGCCTATATGGTTAACCGGCACAGCAATGTATTTCCCGGGATTCTCGGCCGGGTTTGTGACCGCCCCTGCGAACCGGCCTGCCGCCGTGGTCGAGTGGAAGAAAAACCGGTTGCCATCTGCCGCTTAAAACGCGTAGCCGCTGACCACAAAGGTGATATTCAAGATCGCCTGCCCAACATACCTGTGGAAAAAAATGGTTATAAAGTTGCCTTGGTCGGCGCCGGCTGTGCATCATTAGCAGTCGCCAACGATCTCATGCCACTGGGTTATGAGTGCACCATTTTTGAGTCCCAAGATGTTCCCGGCGGACTGATGCGTTACAACATTCCTTCATTCCGCCTGCCCGCTGATGTTTTAAATGAAGAAATCGACAACATCGTAAATATGGGTGTTGATCTGCGCCTGAACACACCTGTTGAAAGCCTGAGCGCTTTATTAAACGAGGGTTATGATGCGATTTTTGTCGGCACCGGTGCGCCTCAAGGCAAAGACCTGGTGCTGCCTGGCAGAGAAACTGATGAAAACCTGCACATTGGCATCGACTGGCTAAAATCAGTCGCCTTTGAACACATCGAAAGCATTGGCGAGAAGGTATTAATTATCGGTGTTGGTAATACTGCTATGGATTGCTGCCGTACATCACTACGCCTGGGCGCCAAAGATGTAAAAGTGATGGCGCGCAAGCCGCGTGAGTTTTTTAAGGCTTCCGACTGGGAGCTGGAAGATGCCGAAGAAGAAAATGTCGAAATTATCATCAATCACTCACCGCGTGAATTTGTCATCGAAAACGGCAAGCTTTGCGGCATGATCTTCGATTTAATGGAGTATCAGATTGATGAAAACGGTCGGATTTTAGAAACCCAAACCAAAGGCAAGGTAATGATTCCCTGTGATGATGTGATTCTCGCCATCGGTCAGGAAAACGCCTTCCCCTGGATTGATGAAGCCGCTGGAATTAAGTTTAATAAGTGGGACGAGCCGGAAGTAGATGAAACCACTTTTCAGTCAAATGTTGACGGCGTGTTCTTCGGCGGCGATGCGGCATTTGGTCCGAAAAACATCATCTGGGCGGTAGAACACGGACATCAGGCTGCTATTTCAATCCATCAGTATTGTCAGAAACTACCCCTGACTGAGCGCCTACCGGATTTGATCAACCTCAGCACCCAGAAAATGGGCATGCACGAATGGAGTTTTCCCAACCAGTTCAACCCGGCACACCGTTCACAAATGCAGCATGTAGATATGGTCAACCGATTTAAAGACCTAAACACTGAAGTCGAATTGGGTTTTGATGCCGAACAAATGGCAACCGAGGTTGAACGCTGTTTGAATTGTGATGTGCAAACCGTGTTTACCGATGATCTGTGTATAGAGTGCGATGCCTGTGTGGATATCTGTCCCACTAATTGTATAACTTTCACCGATTTGGCTGAAACTGAAGAGCAGTTACGCGACCAACTGAAGGCTCCGGCGGATAACCACGAACAGGATTTATATGTTTCCGGGCCATTAGTGCAAACCCAGCGGGTGATGGTTAAAGATGAAAACCTCTGCCTTCACTGCAGCCTGTGTGCTGAACGCTGCCCGACCGCTGCCTGGGATATGCAAAAATCCCTGCTTACCCACCCTCACGCCCAATAACGAGAACTAACCATGCCAGACACCCACAGCCGGGCAAATGACTTTGTATTAAAAATCGCCACCGTAAACGGCACCGGTTCCGCCAGTGCCAACGGATTGCTGATGAAAGCAATTTTCCGCTCCGGGGTTCCGGTTAGTGGCAAAAACCTGTTTCCTTCAAACATTCAGGGCATGCCTACATGGTATGAAATCCGCGCCAACGGCCAAGGCTGGTGTGGTCGTTCCGAGCGGGTTGATTTAATGGTGGCGATGAACGCCCAGACCTACCAAAAAGACTTAGCGCTAGTGAGCCCAGGGGGATATTTGCTTTACGACAGCACTTGGCCCCGTGATAAAAGTATGCACCGTGATGACATCACCACCGTAGGCATCCCTTTCGCACAGCTGGTCAACGAGCACTTTGCTAACGCCCGCATCCGCATTCTGATGAAAAATATCGCCTATGTTGGTGCGGTTTGTGCCTTTCTAAACATTAATCTGGATATTGTAAAAACTCTGCTGGAAGAGATTTTTGCCAGCAAACCAAAGCTGGTAGGCGGTAACCTGGAGGCAATAAACCTGGGTTATAACTATGTTCGCGAACATTTTGCTTACCCACTTGAATTCCGCATCGAAGCCTCTGAAAAGCTGGGCAATTCAATTATAGTTGATGGCAATACCGCTGCCGGACTGGGTTGTGTGTATGCCGGGGCAACGGTTGGCGCCTGGTATCCAATTACCCCATCAACCGGGGTGATGGATAGCTTCAAAACCTTCTGCCAGCAATTTCGCACCAGCGAAGATGGCAAAAACCGCTATATTATTATTCAGGCTGAAGACGAACTGGCAGCCGCCGGCATGGCCATCAGCGCAAACTGGGCGGGAGCAAGGGCGTTTACGCCAACATCTGGACCTGGCATTTCCCTGATGAGCGAGTTTATCGGCCTAGCCTATTATGCTGAAATCCCCTGTGTGTTTATTAATGTTCAGCGTACCGGCCCTTCAACAGGAATGCCAACCCGCACCCAACAGTGCGATCTAATGTTATGTGCGTTTGCCTCCCACGGCGATACCCGCCACCCGTTCCTGTTACCGAAGGACCCGAACGAGTGCTTTCACATGGCCATTCAGTCCTTTGATTTGTCTGAACGCTTACAAACCCCGGTATTTATGCTCAGCGATTTGGACATTGGCATGAATGACTGGATGGTTGATGAAATTTCATTCGATGACAATTACATACCTGATCGCGGCAAAGTTCTGAGTGATGAAGACCTCGAAAAAGTAGAAAGTTTTTACCGCTTCGATGATGTCGATGGCGACGGCATACCTTATCGCACCTACCCCGGCAGCAGCAAGAAAGGCGTTTACTTTGTGCGCGGATCCGGACATAACCGCTTTGGCGGCTATACCGAAGATAGCGATGAGTATCAGGAGGTTGTAGACCGTTTATTGGTAAAGTGGGATACCGCAAAAACCTTAATGCCAGCTCCCGAGTTACAAAAAGCCAATAAAAACACCCGCATCGGGATAATTGCCTACGGTAGCACCGACCTTTCTGCGCGCGAGGCCATCGCCTTGTTGGCAGAAGAAGGAATAGCGATTGACTATCTGCGCTTACGCGCCTTTCCTTTCAACCAAGATCTAACCGAATTCCTCGACAACCACGATAGCGTTATGGTGGTCGAGCAAAACCGCGATGGCCAAATGCGCTCCCTGATAGAGTTGGAAACTTCAGTCAACCCAGGCAAGTTATCCTCCGTGCTCTATTATGCCGGTATGCCAATTTCAGCCGATAGCATTTATAAGGGCGTGCTTAAACAACTCAACAGGGAGTCGCTAGCATGACTTATCAGGCTAAACCAACCATTGATTTTCCCGGACTTACAAAAAACAAGCTGGGATTAACCCTGCGCGATTATGAGGGGGTTGCATCAACCCTGTGCGCCGGTTGCGGGCACGACTCCATCACCGCTGCCATCGTTCAAGCTTTCTGGGAACTGGATACCCGACCGGAAGAAGTCATAAAAATTTCTGGCATTGGTTGTTCGAGCAAAACCCCGGCTTATTTTCTAAGTGGCTCACATGGTTTTAATTCCGTGCACGGTCGTATGCCTTCAATTGCAACCGGGGCTATGGCCGCTAATCGCAATTTCTATTGTATCGGGCTTTCCGGCGACGGCGATTCACTCTCGATTGGTATGGGCCAGTTTGCGCATGTCATTCGCCGCAATTTGAATATGCTTTATATCATCGAAAATAACGGCGTTTATGGCCTTACCAAAGGTCAGTTTTCAGCCGCTGCCGACCCTGGCAGCACCAATAAAAAAGGTGATGTGAATCATTTGCAGGCCATCGACCCGGTATCCACCGCCATTACCCTTGGTGGTAGCTTTGCTGCGCGCAGCTTTTCCGGCGACAAAGACCAACTGGTGCCACTGATTAAAGCCGGCCTGAAACACCGCGGCTGTGCCATTTTAGATGTAATTTCTCCCTGTGTTACCTTTAATAACCACGCTGGTTCAACTAAAAGTTACGAGCATGTGCGGGAGTTTTATCACCCGGCCATTCACACCGATTTTGTCCCGCCCAGCGAAGAAATCCGCGCAGCCTATGCTGACGGCGAAGCCATGCCAATTGAGTTACACGACGGCACCACCCTGGTGCTGAAAAAAGCCCATGCAGACTATGACCCGACTTCGCGGCAAAAAGTCTTACATTATCTGGAAGAGCACCGCCTCAAACAGCAAATAGTCACCGGCTTGTTATATATCAACGAAGACCTGCCCACTATGCACCAAGCCAACGATACCGTCCCTGAAGCGTTAGTGCATCAGGACTATAAAGATTTAAACCCGGGTAGTGAGGCATTGATAAAATTGCAGGAAAAAATGCGTTGATAACTAAGGTTTAGCTTTGGTAGCTTTCCGATTAAACAAACAGCCTCTATGCCGGGCCACGACCCGGTATCTCCTTTCATCCTCTATGTCACTATCATTACATCAGCACTGAACGCATGTGTGTTTATTGGGTCTGATAACTTTAATTAGTGTTAAAGTGTTGTTTCTGCGATAAAAAAGGCTGCGGCCTTGTTAATCAGGCGCCATTGACGAATGAACACCAAAAAAAACCACCATAGCCTCTATGAGCTGCGCGAAGAGATTGCTAATGCCGTCACCCATGGCATCGGCGCGGTGCTGGGTATTACTGCCTTAGTATTATTGGTAATTATGGCCCTAACCCAACAAGACAGCATGCGTCTAGCGGCAGCAATTACCTACGGTAGCAGCCTAATTTTGCTATATGTGGCCTCCACCCTCTACCACTCGGTTCCCGGACAGCGTGCCAAGCGATTTTTCCAGAAACTGGACCACGCGGCTATTTATGTTTTAATCGCCGGCACTTATACACCGGTTCTGCTTATCAGCATGAAAGGTGCTTGGGGTTACACCCTCATGGGTATTGTCTGGAGCATTGCTGTGTTCGGGGTTTGTTTTAAGTTTTTCTTCCACGACCGCTTTGAAAAACTTTCCCTGTTCAGCTATATCGCCATGGGTTGGATTGTGGTTTTTGCAGCCTCAGAATTAATTATAAAAGTCCCCACCGCTGGCTTGCTATTCTTACTGGCCGGTGGCCTCGCCTACACCTTGGGCACAATTTTTTATGCCAATGACCGTATTCCATACAACCATGCTATCTGGCACTTATTTGTGCTGGCTGGCAGTGTGCTGCATTTTGTGGCAATCTACAATTATGTTATGCCCTCAGCCGCAAGCCTTACTTAATTATGGAACATAGACTAATAGAGCTCGAATCCCGTTTGGCATTTCAAGACGACCTTATTGAAAATCTCAACGAGGCCGTTATCCGCCAGCAACAACAAATTGAACGGCTTGAGCTCATCAGTAAAACTTTAGCCGAGCGCCTGCGTGGTCTGTCTGATTCTGCTGGCGCTGATGATGGCCAGGGGCATGAAGTCCCTCCACATTATTAATACCTAAGCTAGAAATTCGAGCAATAGACAGTAACAACTGCAGCTATAGGTATTTTCAAACCACTATTGAGTTTAAAGTGCTATCCTTTGACTCCTCACATTTAACATCACTTTATTGATAACATTTTGGAGATAAACATGAGTAATAGCGTTCCTCAAGTAAACTTTATGACCCGCGTTCGCGATGAAAGCACCGGCGGCGACAATCCCTTCCGCTGGCAGCCATTAAGCAGCAATGACATTTTTGCTGGCAAGAAAATTGTATTGTTTGCCCTGCCCGGCGCTTTCACCCCAACCTGTTCCACCTCTCACCTGCCCGGCTATGAAGCCAATTTTCAGGCCCTGCAAGACCAGGGTGTTGATGAAGTTTGGTGCCTGAGCGTTAACGACGCCTTTGTGATGTACCAATGGGGCCTTAGCCAGAAAGCCGAGAATGTGCGCCTGCTGCCTGATGGTTCTGGCGATTTTTCCCGCTTGATGGGAATGCTGGTGAAAAAAGATAATGTCGGTTTTGGCCTGCGCTCGTGGCGCTATTCTATGTTTGTGGAAGATGGTGTAATCAGCAAAATATTTTCTGAAGATGGAATCATGGATGATGCACCCGCTGACCCGTTTGAGGTTTCCGATGCCGACACTATGCTCAACTGGTTGAAAAACCGATAGGTAAATGCGTACAGTAGTTCTACTACTGCTATTCACCCTGGTCCCTGCGCCATTACTGGCGCAGGATGACCCAGTAGCGGGCTTTGCTGATGCCCTGACTACTGATACAGCCCTGCGAGAATTACAACAAGGGAAAGCCATTACCGGCAGCTTTGATTTCGAAACCAAGCCTCGGTCTGCCTCGATTTGGGGCGCCATCCGCATTCCGGCATCACCTCAAGTTATTATCAAGCTAATCCGTGATTGCCCTAACGCTCCCAGCTACCACAAAAAACTAAAATTTTGCGAAATTATTAGTAATGATGAAAAGGGTAATGGTGAAACGCTTCACCAGCAACTAAAGATCAACTTTTTCAGCCCACTACTCGACTACACTTTTCGAGCACAGTATGGCGATAATACAATCCGTTATACGCTAATTTCCGGGGATTTAAAAATTCTTCAGGGCGGCTGGAATATCTACCCCGATACTCACAGCAGCCTGTTAGTCTATTTTATTAGTATTAAACCATCAGCGCCGGTGCCTTTATGGTTGGTCACGCAAATATTACAATCAGACATTGTCAAAACAATGCAAAAAATGCGCGAGCTGTTGATTTCAGAAGACAGCGCCTGGTTAACTAATGAATAATTGAATGCCGGCGTTGTTGAAAGGCCTCAAGAGGGTGTGTTTTGCACTCACTCATCCGCCTTGTTCCTCAATCGCCTTGCGCTGTTTTTCTGCGGCTTCCTGTAAGGATTTTTCTACACCCCGAGCTTTATCCAAAGCTTGAAACTGCTCTTCCATGACCCTTTGACTGGGTTTTTCCGGAGCGGCCGAATTTGCCGTTTGTTGCGGCTCGCCACAGGCATTTAAAACCAGCATCAGTAGTAGCAGGGAAATAGTTTTAAGCACAGCGGATATCATGCCTCATTGTCCATTAGCATCTCAACTTGTTGTTGTTCAACATCAACCCGTGGAGGGTCAATAAAACGAATGCGTTTGCCACCGTAAAACACATCTTTGAATTCTTCACGGGAAACTGCCACATAGCGATCATTACCGCCGATTTCAACCTGCGCACCTTCGCGCACCGCATAGCCCTTGTCGTCTACGCGCACCACCATGGTGGCTTTTTTACCCGTGTGGCAAATGGTTTTGAGCTCGCGCAAATGATCCGCCCAGGCCAGCAGGTACTTACTGCCTGAAAACAACTCGCCCTGAAAATCTGTACGAATACCATAGGCTAGAACCGGAATTTTTAGGCGGTCTACAATTTCACCCAGTTGAAAAACTTGTTCTTTACTTAAAAACTGAGCTTCATCCACAAGCACACAGTCAACCACCTGATGCTCGCGCACGGCCTTGGTTTTCCAAAACAAATCATCATCAGCGCTAAAACTGGTCGCGGGAGCCTCTAGGCCAATACGGGATTTGATAATTCCGCAGGCGTTGCGATCATCCAATATTGGTGTATACAGTAATGGGTGCATACCGCGCTCACGATAGTTCCACGCAGACTGCAACAGGGTTGTGGTCTTACCGGCGTTCATGCTGGAGTAGTAAAAGTAGAGCTTTGCCATTGCTTGATAATTACCCGAAAGAAGAAAATTATAAATCGCTCTCAATTCTACGCCAAAGCCTGTCACAATACTCGACTGAAAAATTAAACACACAAAAACTCTGAGATTCTGACTAAATGAAATTAAACCCGCAACAACAAGCCGCAGTAGAGTACCTTTCTGGACCTCTACTGGTATTGGCGGGAGCTGGTAGTGGTAAAACCCGGGTAATTACCGAAAAAATTGCGTATCTGGTCAGCACTATGGGCTTGGCGCCTGAAAAAATCGCCGCGATTACCTTTACCAATAAATCCGCCCGCGAAATGCGAGAACGCATTGGCAAGCGCCTGAAAAACCATAATATCCGCGGATTAACCTTGTGTACCTTCCACGCACTTGGCTGGCGTATCCTCAGAGAACACGCTGCCGTTCTGGATTATCGCCCCGGCATCAGCATTCTTGATGAGCGCGACACCTTGCAATTGGTGCGTGACTTGCTGGTTCCCGGCACTAAGGCTGATATCGTGCGCCAAGCTCGCTGGCAGCTTTCGCGCTGGAAAAATATGGCGCTGGATGTAAATGAGGCTGAAGAACATGCAAATTCACCCGGAGAAATTGCAGCACTCAGCCTGTATCAGCGTTATCAGGCACAGTTAAAAACCCTTAACGCCGTTGATTTTGATGACCTCATCATGCTGCCGCTGCAATTGCTCCAACGCGAGGAAATTCGCACGCTGTGGCAGGAAAAGCTGCGTTATTTGCTAGTGGATGAGTATCAGGATACCAACGAGACTCAATACCGACTACTACAACTATTATCCGGCAGCCGCGGGGCATTTACCGCCGTGGGCGATGACGACCAGTCTATTTATGCCTTCCGTGGGGCCCAGCCGGAAAACATCCATCAGCTTAGTGTCGACTATCCCCAGCTAAAAGTTATCAAACTTGAACAAAACTACCGTTCCAGCGGTCGAGTGCTCAAAGCGGCGAATGCTGTAATTGCGAATAACCCGCATACCCATGAGAAAAAACTTTGGAGCGCCCTACCAGAGGGTGAGCTGATACGAATAATTCCCTGCAAAGACGAGCAGGACGAAGCCCGTAAAGTTACCAGTGAAATTCTGCACCGGAAGTTTACTCGCAATAACCAATTTGGTGAGTTCGCGGTGCTTTATCGCGGTAATTTTCAATCGCGAGTATTCGAACAAGCCCTGCGCGAACAACAAGTTCCCTACCATCTCAGCGGGGGTATATCATTCTTCGACCGCACAGAAATTAAAGATCTGCTGTGTTATTTTCGGTTACTGATTAACCCTACCGACAACACCGCATTTTTGCGCGTAGTGAATACCCCAAAACGCGGTCTGGGTGCCGGCACGATTGCCAAGGTTGCTGAAACCGCTGCTGCTATGCAGTGTGGCCTGCTCGATGCAGCGCGCCATAGCCATTGCCTTGATCGCCTCAGCCCGAGATTGACCCAGTCACTGCAGGATTTTACCGCAACCATTCTACGCCTAGGTGCGGCTGGCGAGCACGGAGATCCAATGGTAGCTATCGAGGATTTGCTAAGTACTATCAACTATAGTCAGTGGTTAATAGATCAAGTCGAAACACCCAAAGATGCCGAGCGTCGACAAAAAAATGTTGATGACCTGCTGCGCTGGATTACCCGACTGGCTGAAAATGGTGGGCCGGGAATGAATTTAACCGACCTGATCGGGCAGCTCAGCTTGATGACATCCCTAAATGATGATGAAGACCCCGGGCAGGTGGTTCGGTTGATGACCCTGCATGCCGCCAAGGGGTTGGAATTTAAGCATGTGTTTATGGTCGGGGTAGAGGAAGGTCTGTTGCCGCACAAAATGAGCCTGGATGAAGGTGGTGAAGATGAAGAGCGCCGTCTGATGTATGTTGGTATTACCCGCGCCGAAGAAACCCTGACGATTTGTCATGCCAAAAAACGCAAACGCTTTGGTGAGGTTTTAACATGCAAACCTAGCCGTTTTCTTGATGAATTACCGGAAGAGTGCATACTGCGCAGCGGCAGTGGTTCAGAAATTGAAATATCCGAAAAACAAGACCGCGCCAAAGCCCACCTAGCGAACCTAGAGTCAATGTTCGGGTAATTCCCACGGTCACTGCTGATGTCTGGGGCTTGCGCGTGGGCATAAATGCCCACGGCATTTTAGTGTTGTTTGAGCTTTCTTCTTTGCTGGAATCTTTACGGGTGGGCATTTATGCCCACAGCAGTTTCGGGGTTTCCGCTGTATTCTTGTTTAACTTCAGTGATGCTGACTTTCCAATTTTTATACCATTTATTTGCTAGGTTCTGGGCGCTTTGATGTACCGGGTCTTGTTTCCAGCGGCGGATATCTTCCAATGAGTCCCAGCGAGAAATAGCAATTTCAGATGTGCCTTCACTGACCGCCTCAAAACCCAAGCAGCCATAGTCATCGAAAGCTAACTTGCGTAGCTTTTCAGCCATCGCAAAGTAATGCTGGTCGGGTTCAATCAATTCGGCGGTAAAAACTACTATATACATAGTGCTGCTGTCCTTTTAGCTAAAAAAAGATTGTCATACAGGCCTACGACCCAGTATCTCTACAAACGAGCTGCGCTAAATGTATCACAAGAACTCATTTTACCGCTCTGAAAGCCGGTTTTAAACCAACGCACTCGTTGCTCGGATGTTCCGTGGGTAAAGCTTTCCGGCATTACCCTTCCCTTGGCTTCGCGCTGCAGGCGGTCATCACCTATTGCACTTGCCGCAGTTAGCGCCTCTTCGATGTCACCCGGATCAAGAATATCCCGGTTGTGATACCCCCAAATACCAGAGAAACAATCCGCCTGTAATTCAACCCTTACTGAAAGCGCATTCACTTCAGCCTTGCTACGGCCACGATTTGCCTTACTAACCTGATCTGAAACCCCGATGATTTTCTGTATATGGTGGCCAACTTCATGAGCTATTACATAGGCTTGGGCAAAATCTCCGCCAGCTCCATATTTGTTTTTCAGGTCATCATAAAAACTCAAATCGATATAAACTTGCTGGTCCGCGCCACAATAAAATGGCCCCATCTGCGAGGATGCTGAGCCGCAACCCGAATTCACCACATCGGTGTACATCACTAGGGTAGGGTCAATATAGCGCTTACCGTTGGCAGAGAAAATACTCTTCCAGGTATCTTCGGTGCTAGCAAGCACCACGGTGGTGAAGTCTGCTAATTGTTGCTGTTTTTCTGTTGGTTCCCAGTTTTTATCAACTTTTGAGCTGGGTGGTAGAATTTGACTGATGACTTTTTCCGCTTGAAACAGAGTGGCTGGATTAATCCCGAAAAAATAAGACCCCAGCAACGCGATTACAATCATCCCGAGGCTGCCGCCCATGACCCCACCGCCACGACGGCGGCCACGACGGTCATCTACATTGGTGCTTCTGCGTCCTGATTTCCAGCGCATTTAGTAACTCCTCTTCTTTTAATAAACTGAGTATATCAACCGGCAGCTGAAATACTATTCAAATCCAGAATCTTACCCGGCTCACTCAAACCGGCCAGCACCCCACAGCGTTTTTGCAAGTAGTCACGAAATTCAAGCTTGCTCTCGTCTTCACCGTGCACCAGATAAACAGCGGGTTTATTATCAAAGCCTTCATACCAACGCGCAAGATCATCCTGATCACCGTGAGCTGAAAGCCCGCCGACGGTATGAATTTTGGCTTTTACCTGAATAGTTTGTCCGAACAGTCGTATTTCATCGGCACCATCTACCAAGCGGCGGCCCAGCGTGCCATTGGCCTGATAGCCAACAATAATTACTTGGGTGCCGGGATTCGCCAGGTTATTTCGCAAATGATGAAGAATTCGCCCTCCGGTACACATGCCGCTGGCAGCGACGATAATGGCGCTATGTTTGTATTTGTTAATCGCCTTTGATTGATCACTGCTCCGGGTTAATTCCAGGTTTGGTAAGAGCGGCATCTCGCCCGCATCATCCCGAACCAGACGCGCGGCTTTATCAAGTACCTGAGGGTTATTCCAGTAAACTTCTGAGGCCTCAATTGCCATTGGCGAATCAAGAAATACCTTAAACCGGTTCATCCCCCAACTGTCATAGTGGGTTGCCAATTGATACAGCACTTCTTGGGATCGACCAACAGCAAACGCCGGGATAAGAATGTTGCCGCGGGTTTCTGCCGCCGCTTTAATAATTTCCCCAATTTCATCGATAGTGGCCTGGCGGTCACGGTGGCGCCTGCCACCATAGGTGGTTTCCATCAAAATGAGATCCGCTCGTTTTGGGGTTTGTGGGTCGCGTAAAATCGGCGTGTCGAACTGCCCCAGATCACCGCTGAATACAAACCGACGATGGATATCACCCTCACGCAGATCCAACTCTACTACCGCTGAACCTAGGATATGACCGGCATCATGAAAACGCACACGAACACCCGGCAATACGGCCTGCCATTGTTGGTAGGGTACGCCTTTGAATTGTTTTAATGCGCTCGCCGCATCAGCACTTGAATACAGCGCCTTAACTTTGGCTGTGCCAGGTTTGGCTTTACGGTTTTTATAGGCTGCATCAGACTCCTGAATATGTGCCGAGTCGGCTAGCAATATTCCACATAAATCCCGACTCACATTCTGTGTCCAGATATTGCCCTTAAAGCCCCGCCTGACCAGCAGCGGTAAGCGTCCGGAATGATCAATATGTGCATGTGAAAGAATCACCGCATCAATCTCATCTGCCGCGAAAGGAAATGGTTTTTCGTTCAGTGCTTCCAAGCGTTTACCGCCCTGAATCATGCCGCAGTCGAGTAATAGCGAATGGCCGTTTACTCTAAGAATATGACAGGAACCTGTTACCCCGTGTGAGGCACCGTAAAATTCAAGTTGCATCGTTTTATTCCACTCCGAATGATTAAATTACCGTTATTACCGTTATAGCCCTGCTGAATTAATCAGTGTACTGCAAAGTGCGAGCTGATGGGTGCGTTCGGCTTTGTGTGTAGGCGGGCTACTTATATCGGCAGTGCCGCCGCGATTTTTCCAGCATTAACAACACAGTCGTTAAAGCTGACGCCTTTAAACGCATTGCCGGTAAGAATTAAGCCCGGGTGGGCTTGTAGTTTTTCTTCAATCTTAACTAAGCGCTCGGCGTGGCCAACCACATATTGTGGTATGGCTTTTTCATGCCGGAATATACGTATGAAGTCAGGTGCTGCCTTGAGCCCGAGAATATCATCAAGGTCGCTTTCTACCTTGCTGATGAGTTGTTGGTCTGGCAACAATGCCAACTCAGGCCTTCTGGCACCGCCTATCATGCTGCGCAAAAGCACACTACCTTGTGGTGCTCTGCCGGGAAACAGGTTGGAATCTATTAGTGTGCCCAAAACTGAACGTTTTTCTTTTGAAGGCACTAGGAAACCAAAACCATCTAGAACTTTGCCAACTTGCCGCTGCCGATAGCCTAAACAACAAACCGCTAGCGCCGGATAAGGAATTCCCATCAGCAAGCTTGCCAGACCCGAATCAAATGCTTCCAGCATGCGCGCTTGTGTGTATGCCGGTGATGCCAGTATTAGTGTGTCACATTCATATTCATTGCCAGCGTTGGTTTGCAACAAATAGCGCTTAGCTGCCCGACTGATCGACTGTATTGGGGTGCCGGTTCGAATCCGTGATCCCAGTTGGGCTGCCAGCGCATCGGTTAATGCGCTCATGCCATCAGCAAAGGATGTTAGTGTGCCACCCGGCCCTGGCCCCGGTTGTTTTGAGCTGCCTTGAGATCGCGCCTTGCGTTGTAACTTGAGAAGACCACGAATTAGGCTGCCGTATTCGGCTTCCACCTGTTTAATCCGGGGGAAACAACTCTGCAAGCTGAGTTTTTCAGCATCGCCTGCAAATACCCCGGAAGCCATCGGGTCTATGAGTCGGTCAAAGGCTTCACGACCAAGCCGGCGGGTGGCAAATTCCTGCAGGCTTTCATCTGGATTGTTGCTGCCGCCAGCAAATATTTCATACATCACCCGTAAACGCCCGGGGACTGTTAATAAATTTGAAGTGAAAAACTCCCGGGGCTTTTCCGGCAGCTTATGCAACTTGCCGCGAGAGTACACGAAGCGTTTTTTCGCAGCAGTGTCGGCAGCCAACGCTTTAATGCCTGCCTGTTTGCATAAATCGAGGGTTTGCGGAACCTTATCAAGAAAACCATTAACCCCACCTTCGCACAAATACCCTTCTTCAGTTTTCTCAGTCCAGACCTTGCCACCAACTCTATCGCTGGCTTCGAAAATGATAATTTCTGTATCCGGACTTCTGTCCAGTATTGCCTTGGCGGTGGCAAGCCCTGATATTCCCGCACCCACTATGCATATCTTCATGCTGCTATTCTACCGCCAAACAAACATACTTAACTACTATGGAATAAATTCCATAGGTTAGCGCAGCCAATGTGCTGACGATTAAAATCGTCAAAGCCACACATTGGTCTAACCGCGCATGAGTCAAAAGCTATAACAGCACTGTGCTGCGCGCAGACTTGCAATAAAATTGCATAGTTTTTACTAGCGAACTGAGACCAATAAAACTTCGGATATGGATCTCAAGTTTTTGAAAAGCGCTGATTTTTAATTACACTTATAAAATCCACCGCCACCGATTAAATTACTACTCTACCAACCATCAGAGTTTTAGGGTGCGCGTAATAAGTTGTATAAGCTAGGCCTTTTTGCTAGCATTGCGATGGAGTGATTTTCGCTGCTGATTTCCTGTGTACGCTTAGGCGCTAAAGGAATCGCCTCGATTATTCAGCAAATCTAATCGCAAGAGCACTAATAATACCAATACAACAGTAGGGAGCGCATACAAGTATGTCGGATACATATAAAGAAGCCGGGGATGCTCGGGGAACATTTTTTGGCCACCCCAAAGGCTTATTTGTTCTATTTTTTGCCGAAATGTGGGAGCGCTTTTCATACTACGGTATGCGCGCCCTGCTCATTTTCTACCTCGTGCAACACTGGATGTTCAGTGACGGGGAAGCCTCTGTTATTTATGGCGCTTATACAGCCCTTGTATATATAACCCCGGTTATCGGTGGTTATCTTGCCGATCGATATCTGGGCCAGAGAAAGGCCGTTCTATTTGGTGCTGTGCTGCTAACTTTTGGTCATTTTTTGATGGCCTTCGAAGGCAGTGGTGGACAAGATGCCGCCGCGCTTAATATCTTCTGGTTGGCACTGGCCTTCATTATTGTTGGTTCAGGCTTCCTGAAAGCGAACATTTCGGTCATTGTTGGCCAGCTTTATTCGCGTACCGATGTACGCCGCGATGGTGCCTATACTATCTTCTATATGGGGATTAACTTAGGCGCGGCACTTGGTGCGATAATTGCTGGTGTGCTGGGTCAGGTCTATGGTTGGAAGTATGGCTTTGGGGCTGCTGGCATTGGCATGTTGTTCGGTTTGTTAGTGTTTATATGGGGCAAGCCTTATCTTATGGGCCGGGGCGAAGCAAAAAATCCTGAGCGCTTAGAAGCTAAGCACTTTGGAATGAAGTTTGAGTGGATACTCTACGGCTTGAGCATGATGGTTATCGGCCTGGTCTGGTTCCTTATCCAGTATCAAGCATTGGTGGGAACCGTGTTGGGTATTTCCGGCGCAATTTTAGTGATCTATGTTTTGTATATTGCTTTGGTGAAACTACCAGCGGTAGACCGGGATCGAATTTTTGCCGCTATGTTCCTAATTTTTGGCTCCATCCTATTTTGGGCATTATTTGAGCAAGCGGGTTCTTCTCTCAACCTCTTTACTGACCGCAGTGTAGATAGAAGCATGTTCGGCTGGGAAGTTCCTGCCGCCGTGTTCCAGTCAATTAATGCAATTTATATTGTCTTGCTGGCACCATTTTTTGCGATTTTGTGGACCTGGCTCGCACGGCGTGGCTGGGAGCCTTCGGCACCTGCCAAATTTGGTCTCGGAATGACTCAGCTTGGTGCTGGTTTCCTGGTGCTGGTACTGGGCGCAAGCTCTGTCGGTGCCGGTGAATTGACCCCTGTATTATTTATTTTCCTGATCTATTTGCTGCACACAACGGGTGAGCTCTGTTTATCCCCTGTGGGCTTATCAGCCATGAACCGGCTAGCACCGGCACATATGGCAAGCCTGATAATGGGCACCTGGTTCTTTGCCTCTGCCACCGGTAATTTTGCGGCCGGCTTAATCTCTGCCGCAACCTCGGCAGAAGGTGCAGGGCCAGATGTTGTGATCGAGGTTTATTCAACCGTTGGCTGGGTAGCTGTTGGTGTGGGTGTAGGTGTGATGCTGATTGCACCTTTAATCAAAAAACTGATGCACTTGGATAAACTAGAAGATGATGATGGTATAACTGTCGACAGATCCGCGTAATACCCTCAGGCAGAAGTAAAATCACTATAAAGACAGGTGACCCGATCCGGTCGCCTGTCTTAATAGCAAGTACATAAGTGCGCGCAAACTGACTTTTAAAAAGACCAAAGGCTAGCTCATGGACGCAAAATTAACCCAGTCATATATAGATCAAAAATGGGATGAAAGCATCATTCCTGAGCTGGTCGAATACATCCGCATTCCCAACAAATCACCGCATTTCGACCCTGATTGGGCGGAACACGGCTACATGGACGATGCTGTTAAGCTGATATATGACTGGTGTTCTCAGCAGGAAATAACCGGAATGAGCACGGAAGTTGTTCGTCTAGGTGAGCGCACACCCATTATTTTCATGGAAATACCCGGCACAGACCCGGATAGTGACGATGTAATCTTGCTCTATGGCCATTTGGATAAACAACCAGAAATGGAGGGTTGGGCTGAAGATCTGGCCCCCTGGAAGCCGGTAATTAAAGATAACAAGCTTTATGGTCGTGGCGGCGCGGATGATGGTTATTCGGCCTTTGCCTCTTTAACTGCTATCAAGGCACTACAAGAACAAGGTATTCCACATGCCCGTTGTGTGGTCTTAATAGAGTCTTGTGAAGAGTCTGGATCCTATGACTTGCCTGCCTATATCGAACACTTGCGTGATCGAATTGGGGTTCCTTCTTTGGTCATTTGTCTGGATTCTGGCGCGGGTAACTATGAACAACTCTGGCTGACGGTTTCGCTGCGCGGCATGGCAGCCGGCACGCTTAGAGCCGAGGTGCTGACAGAAGGTGTACATTCGGGCTATGCCTCCGGTGTGGTGCCATCAAGCTTTAGGGTTCTCAAGCAAGTCACCTCACGCCTGGAAGATGAAACCACTGGCCGGGTGCTTCCCGAAGAACTATACCAAGAAATCCCTGAACAACGCCGTGAGCAAACTCAGGCAATGGCTGATGCTCTGGGTGATGCTGTATACCAAGCCTATCCCTTTGCCGATGGGGTTGAGCCTATGGCAGAGAATAATTATGAGCGCCTGCTAAACCGTAGTTGGCGACCTGCACTTTCCTATACCGGCGCGGGTGGTTTGCCCGGTATTCAAGATGCCGGAAATGTTTTACGGCCCTTCACTGAATGGAAACTTTCCCTGCGCCTACCACCGACTCTAGATGGTGAGCAAGCCAGTGTATTTCTAAAACAACTGCTGGAAAAAGACCCGCCACAAAATGCCCGAGTGGAATTTACTACAGATCAAGCAGCCTCCGGCTGGAACGCGCCTGAAACAGCGCCCTGGCTGCACGCTTCGCTGGAGTCTGCATCGCATGCGTTTTATGGCAAAGGGGTGATGTATATGGGCGAAGGTGGCACGATTCCGTTTATGGGAATGCTTGGAGACTTTTTTCCCGAAGCCCAGTTTATGATTACCGGGGTTTTGGGGCCAAACTCTAATGCTCATGGCCCGAATGAGTTTTTGCATATTCCGTTTGCCAAAAAACTCAATGCCTGTGTTTCTCAGGTAATTGCTGACCACTGCCAGCGCGATACGGGCTAGGGTTAGATGTTCATCCATGCACATCAATTGCGAATAGCAATGTCCGGGATCCAGCGCCAGTCCAGCAACTACTCAGTTATAACTCACAAACACCGGCGCCAAAATTTTGCGACACAAAGCATAACCATCCAGCCAACCACTCGCGCGCGGTCCTGCCACATTTAATATTTCGATTTGCTGTCCCTGCAAAAATTCTTTGATACTATCCTGCTGCTTTGAAAAATCGCTATTGGCATCACAGTTATCCAATTTCAAAATCAGCATAGGTTTATTGAGCTGCTTGCAGGTATTAATGGTCAAACCGGTTCCGCGCCCGACAACACCCCCATGAATGATTAGTGTGCCATCCGCGTCTTTAACATTACGGCGGGTTCTAGCCGGATAGCCACCGGATGATAGTTCGGTTAAGGGGTAATGATTCGATAAGGGGCCGTCTTCAGCCAGACGCCCGGGCGGGCACCAGCCGCCGCAGGGAAGGTCGTAACGGATGGCAGTATCCAGCGCCGCACGATCAACGCCTGTTTGTCCACCGGATATTATTTCCAACTTCATCTGATTCCCAACTCGCTTGCCGATCGCTGTTCTAGTCGCGCTGCAGAGCCTTAATAGGATCAAGCTCAGCGGCCTGAATTGCAGGATACAGGCCAAAGACAACACCAGTCAACAAACAAATGACCACCGATACCACGATGCCGAATAGAGAAAATGCCACCGGCCAGGCAGCAAATAACTGCACCGCGAACGCCAGCAATAATCCAAATACTATGCCAATCAATGCACCGATGCCGGCGATAGTTACGCTTTCCATTAAAAACTGGTCGCGGATATCTTTTTTGCGTGCCCCAACCGCCCGTAATAAGCCGATTTCAGGGGTTCTTTCTAATACGGTTGCCAGCATGATATTCATAATACCTATACCACCCACCAACAGTGAAATACCGGCAATCGCTGCCATAACCACAGTGAAAATTTTCTGCGTTTGCTCTTCTTGTTGTAACAAAGCGGCAGGCACTACCATACGGTAATCCGCTGCTGTCCCGTGGCGTTTTTTCAACAAATAATCTACCGCCAATGCAGAAGAGGCCGTATCGGCGCCTTCTGTAAGTCGCAACTTCAGGCTGTCTAAAGGACTTTCTAGCGAATTGATTTTTAAGCGTTTTCGGGCCGTATCAAGAGGGATGAATATACGGCTGGAGTCATCAGCAAGGGTAATGCCGGCAAACTCTTTTTTGCCTTCTTCTGTCTTTTTCAACACCCCGATAACCTTTAACCACAGATGATTCACTTTGATTAATTTACCTGTGGCGGGGCTGTTGGGAAATAGTGATTCGGCAGCACTAGCACCGAGAACTGCCACCTGTGCATAGGTTTGATTGTCCCGGTCTGTAAGCGCACGACCGCTATCTATTTGCATGTTGCCTAAGTTGAAATAGTCGGCCGATACCGCCAGAACTTCTGGGTTGGCACGCGCCTCCAGACTATAAACATCCCAGGTTTTTATTTTCTTGGCTGCCGCATAAGACTCTACCATCGGCAAGGTGCTCATAATTGCCTCGATATCACCGACATACAGCCCGACAGATTGTGCGCGAACTTCCAGTAAAGTTTCCGGATCAAACTCAACCGACTCAACAATCAGGTTGCGTAAACCCATGGAATCAATCATTCGCAGGGCTTCCTGGCGACCACCTTCGGAAATACTTAGCATGGCAATAACTGCGCCAACACCAAAGACCATTCCCAGCAAAGTCAGTAAAGTACGCAGCTTATGCTGTCGCAATTGCTGTAACGCCTGTCTGAACCCGCGAGCCTCCATCATTATTCTGCTGCTCCGGACTGATTCACTGGGGGAGTGAGTAATATTTCGTCGCCGATTGCCAAACCAGCAGTAATTTCGGTTCGTAACGGGCCTCTGTCGCCAATTTCAATATAGCGCTTTTCTATATTACGGCCAGCCTTTAAATACACCCATAAGGATGGCTTTTCGCCGACGGATGATTGACCGCCCGTTTCGCCGCCAACTCCACCGCCACTTAATTGTCCAATAGATTGCCTGATAGATTGATTAGGCACCCACAGAACAGCCGGCTTGTCCAAAATTTCTATCAGTCCGCGCACCCGCGCACCCGGGGTAATCCAGTCGGGATCAGCCTGCTCTAGGCTAACCGTCACCGCAAAGTATTTTATTGGACTGTTTTGTTCAAGACTAGCAGGCACTTGAGCCATGCTATCAATGATTCCGTCCAGCGGGCGGTCGGGGAAGGCATCAATGCTGACACTAACTTTTTGACCAACAGCAATACTCCCGGCTTCGGACTCAAGCACCTGCAATATCGCCTGCATTTTACCCAGCTCCGGAATTTCTCCAAAAGAATTGCCGGGGAAAACCGTTTGTCCGGCACTTAAAGATTCCCCAAGCCAGCTTTTTTTGCGCACAAAATAGCCGGCATTCGGTGCCCGAGTTACCGAGGCTTCAATTTGCTGCTCCAATAAACTTCCCTTGCTGGATGCGCTTTCCCTTTGTGCTCCAAGCACGGCGAGTTCTGCTTGTCGGCGGTTTTCCTGTCCGCTTTGACGCTTCTTGAAGTGATCCTGCTTCAAGCGTAAAAAACCCGCATCCTGCATGCGTTCAATCATTTCCTGGCGCGACATTGCAATACTGCCTTCTTCGATACTGAAGCGTTCGGCAACCCCTAGCTCCTGCAGAGTAACCAATATATCCGCTGTAATTTTATTCAAAGCTAAAGAAAACTCACGTTTTTTTGCATCAATATCAAGATCGGATTTCTGCAATTGTGTAAGAACTTCTCGCAAACTCCTTTCAGCAAATGAGCGATCAAAACGGGCAATAACCTCGCCCTCCTCAACCCACTTACCATCATCTGCCAACCAGACGATAGTGCGGGGCATTACATTACCCGGGGGCAGGGTCAGCGGCACTGTGTTGGCCGCAGATAGCTCGCCATCTGCGCGCACCAGTACTCTAAACGCTGACTTTTGCACAACAATGGAAGCCGGACCAGCGGTCGGTTCCCCTGAGTTCCCACAAGCGCTGAGTATTATTAGCAGAAGAACAAGCGCTATTGTTTTCTGCAACACGCTAACTAGACTCATCATTTCCCACTGCCACTAAAAATTTCCGCCGTCACCCGCATCCCTGGTCGCATCAGCTCAGGATCAAGGTGATCGATTGTTACCCGGGTGTCGAATACTTTGGCCGGCTGGTTGCGGGACCGATTACGAACCACCGAACCGCGCGACTCAACCACGCCTTCAAAGTGATCTTCCGGCTTGGCATCCAGGCGAAACCTGACCTTTTGACCGGGCTGAACCCTAGCGGCTTCGCGTTCTGGAATCTGTAACAGGATTTGCAGTGACTGCATATCGGGTATTTCAGCAACTTTGCGCCCACGCCAGACCTGATCGCCTACTTTTACTCGGTTACCGCGATGATCCCTGCCCACTACAAATATTCCTTCCTCATCGGCAATTACCGTGGAGCGGGTAATATCAGCTTCTAACTCATTAACTTTATTTTGAAATTTTCTCTGCTCACCTTCAAGCACCTGTTTTTCAATTTTTTGCAAATTGTCTTCAAGCATCAAAGCAGCAACTGCCCGCTGTAACTCAAGCTCGGCCAGTTTCAAGTTTAACTGGTTTTTTTCATAATCTTTGCTGGCTAACAAGGAATTGGGAATATCTGCCTTCATCCGGGCTTTGTCGAGATTGCTGGTCTGCTGATCAACAGCCAATTGTAGGTCTTCCAGTTGCTGGCTGGCCTTGATGTGTTGCTGCTCAAGCTCTTTATTCTTTTGATCAACCTCAGCCTTGTGAGTGCGTAATTTCTCCATTAAATCCTGAGTGTCATAGCGCACAATGACCATTCCAGGCTGGACCCGTGAACCATCCTTTTGCAACATCGAAATCTTCACATTCCAGGTATTTTGAAACTGCGGCGGGGTAATAGAACGCATCCTAGTAGCCACAATTTCACCGCTGCTCTTAATGCTTTTGCTTGCACCGGCTACCGCGGTAGCGTTGTTGCGGTCACCGCCACAGGCCGTCAATATCAACACCAGACTGGAAACAATAAGCATCCTCATAGGATCACTACCAGCACACTCATTCCCGGCATCAATTCCGGTAATTCCTGACCTGAATCAAAGGCTACCCGGCCTTGCATATACAAACCTTTGCCCCACTCCTTGCGGGAATCTCCCTGGGTAAGCATTTCTGTGATTTTTCCGGAAAACACTTTGTCAGGGTGGGCATCCAGATATATCTTCACCGGAGATTCCAGCTCTAAATGCGCACGATCAACGGCGTTAATATACAAACGCACATACATATTCCGGGTATCAACTATCTCAGCCACATAGAAACTGGTTTGTACATTATCTCCGGCACGGAATTTACTCCGATTCCAAGGGTGGCGTTTATACAAGATAAAGCCATCCATCTCTGCTCTTATCAAATTGCCATCGGTAAGTTTTTGGAACCATAATTTATCATTCTCTGCCATTCCTTGGTCAAGACTGGTTTTGAGGCGCGCTTCCTTCAGCTTCTGCAGGCGATCTACGGCATCAGCCTCCGCTTTTTCCCGTGCCTGTTGCGCGCGCGTCAGTGCCAGTTGATTATCAGCATAGTTTAGTTCGCCGATAAAGTTGGCCTGAATCCGCGCTTCATTACTTGCCAGCTGCTCGCGTATTTTTGCGATTTCCGCATCAAACCGGGCTAATTGCTCTTCTTTTTCCAGCCGGACACTGGTTCGCGCACCCTCAGAGCGGGCTTTTTCATGCCGTTCCTCTGTTTGAGTGATTTGGCTATCGTTGGCGCTATTATCAAAACGAACCGCAATATCGCCCTGATTCAGCCAGCTGCCCTCCTCGGCCATCCAGTCTAGCCGCAGATTCCAGTTTGCACTCATCGGCGCGATGATTTTTTGTGACTGATCGGCCGCAATCTCACCACTGATAAGAATGGCATCATCCGCTGCCGATAAATTGTTGCTCAAGCAAGCGCCCAATACAATTATTAAAACCTTCGCATCTAGTCTCATTGCGCACCTCTGATAATCTTGCCATCCAGCATTTCGATTACTCGGCTGGCGTTGGCGGCAATATCATCTTCGTGGGTGACCATAACAATGGTCTGGCCCTCTTTATGTAGTGAGCAGAGCAAATCCATAATGGCAGCTGAGGTTGTGCTATCAAGATTGCCTGTGGGTTCATCGGCAAGAATTACGGCCGGTCGGTTCACCAGCGCCCTGGCCACAGCTACCCGTTGGCGCTGACCGCCAGAGAGTTCATTGGGTTTGTGGTGCAGGCGATCACCAAGATCTACCCGTTCCAGCAACTCGCGGGCGCGGGCTTCAGCATCTGGGTGCGGATTGTCGTGATCATACTGCAGGGGCAGCATTACATTTTCCAGGGTGGTCATGCGCGCCAGCAAATGAAAGCTCTGAAAAACAAACCCCAACTTGTGATTGCGTACCGCAGACAGCGCGTCATCATCGAGGGTGGCTACATCTACATTATCCAGCCAATACTCACCGCTGTCGGGTTGGTCCATGCAGCCAAGCATGTTTAGCAAGGTGGTTTTACCGGAGCCGGAGCGCCCCATGACTGCAACAAACTCGCCTTTTGCTACGCGCAGGTCAATGCCATCCAGCGCACGAACCACTTGCTCACCAATTTGAAAGTGTCTTTGAACCCCGAGAAGTTTAATCAATTGCCCACCAGATGATTTATAGTTTTTATCATTTATTGCAATATGTCACTGGCTCTGACCACAAAAATCTATAACAGTTGCAGGGCTGCTTATTTGCCGATACAAAAGCTGGAAAAGATCTCACCCAGTAGGTCATCGCTACTAAATTGCCCGGTTATCTCTCCCAGTGCATGCTGTGCTTGGCGTAAGTCTTCTGCCAGTAATTCCGGTGCCGCATGCTGCTTTAACTGCACTAGACCATTACAACACAATGACAGGCTGCGCCGCAGGGCTTCGATATGTCGTATGCGCGCGGAAAACACACCATCGCTAGCCTCGCTAATACCAGCGTGCTGATTAATTTTTCTTTTTAGTTCATCCAACCCAAAACCTTGTTGGGCAGAAATCATTACGCTGTCGAGGCCTTCTGTCTGTGGGTGTGAGTATTGCTTGCCGACTAAATCCTGTTTATTCCAGACAACGATAGTGCGCTTGGGGTCTGGTAACACGGGTAAGTTAGCTGGGTTTTCAGTGCTGGCATCAACAACCAATAAAACCAAATCAGCTTTTTCGTGAACTTGCAGGGCACGCCGTACACCTTCGGCTTCTATCAGGTCCTCGGTTTCGCGTAGCCCTGCGGTATCAGCAACAAACACCGGCAGACCATCAATTAGTATTTGTTGGCGGACAACATCCCGGGTGGTTCCTGGAATCTCAGTAACAATCGCCAGTTCATCACCAGCCAAAGCGTTCAGCAAGCTGGATTTTCCCGCATTAGGCCGTCCAACAATCGCCACATCGATACCATCTCGCAACAATTGTCCCTGGTGTGCCTGGTTGATTAATGTTTCGGTATCACTGCAGAGCTGCTGCAAGCGCTTACCAATATCAGAATCTGCAAGGAAGTCTATTTCTTCTTCAGGAAAATCAATCGCGGCCTCGACAAACACCCGAATGGAGGTCATTTCCGCTACCAACGCATTGACCTTCCCAGAAAATACGCCGGCCAGCGACCGTTGGGCAGCACGCGCACCCCTGGCACTGGCGCTCGAGATTAAATCTGCAATAGCTTCGGCCTGAACCAAGTCGAGCTTGCCGTTTAAAAACGCGCGTTCGGAAAATTCACCGGCACGCGCCTGTCGGCAACCCAGTTGTATTACTCGCTCAAGCAACAAATTAAGAATCACTGCACCGCCATGGGCCTGCAGTTCAAGGATATGTTCGCCGGTAAAAGAGTGTGGTGCCGGAAAAGACAGAGCCAAACCGGTATCGATGGTATTACCCTGCGCATCGACAAAACTACTGTATTGTGCGACTCGCGGTTGGGGTAGTTCCCGACCCAACACGCCTCGGGCCACAGACTCCAGCTGATTCCCGGATATGCGCACAATGCCAACACCGCCATTTCCGGGCGGGGTAGCGATTGCTGCAATTATGTCTTTATCGCTCACTTGGTAGATTTACCTCTGTGGTCACCCAAGCACAAGAAACATACGAAGGGGCTCTATAATTACCTTTACGCCCCTACTACGAAAGTAGTCTTCCCGACCTTTGCGCCGGGATCTCTTGGTAAGCGTAAAGTTTATCAGTCCATTGCCGCGATTTTACGCGTGATATACCACTGCTGAAGTAGTGATAAACCGGCATTGGTAGCCCAGTACAACACTAAACCTGCCGGGAAAAACGCAAACATAACTGAAAACGCTACCGGCATGGCCTGCATGATTTTACGCTGCATCGGATCCATCCCCGGGGTCGGGCTCAGGCGCTGAGTTAGCACCATAAAGATACCATTCAATACCGGTAATACAAAATAGGGGTCTCTCACACTGAGGTTTTGAATCCAGAGCATAAACGGCGCCTGTCGAAGCTCTACGCTTTCCAGCAATACCCAATACAGCGCAATGAATACCGGGAATTGTACTAACATCGGTAAACAGCCACCTAAAGGATTGACCTTCTCCTTTTTGTACAGCTTCATCATTTCCTGACTCATGCGCTGCTTGTCTTCACCATAGCGAGCCTTCATCTGCTCTATCCGCGGTTGTAACTTACGCATGCGGGCCATGGATTTATACTGGGCTTCAGTCAATTTGAAAAACGCCAGTTTAACGCTGAGCGTCAGCAAAATAATTGCAAAACCCCAGTTGTTTACTAAGTCGTGAAAGAAAGAAAGCAACCAGAACAGTGGTTTGGACATTACCGTAAAAATGCCGTAATCAACCGTTAAGCTTAGGCCGGGAGCAACATCATCAAGCTCATCTTGTAGTTTCGGCCCAACATAAAGCTGATCTATAAACTCATGGGTTGAGTTGGCTGCGACACTAACGCTTGGCGCAACCGCACGCACGATGTAACGCGTCCAGCCATTCGGGTCAACCACAGCGGTGGAATACATCACATCTTGGTCGGGCTGTGGTATCCAAGCAGCGAAGAAATAATGCTGAATCATCGCAATCCAGCCTTCATTGGTGGTTATCTTGGTCGGTTCGCTCTGAAAATCCTCAAAGTGTAATTTTTCCAGCTTATCTTCCGGTGTATACATAGCAGCACCGATAAAGCTGAAGGTTGATGGATCGATGAAAGAGGTGCCGGAGCTGGGGATACCCGCGCGCTGCAATTGCATGTAGCCACTGCCCTGCCACTCTGTCGGGCTATTGTTGGTTAGGTAATGACGAATCTCAATGTCGTACGCACCGCGTTTGAAAATGATGGTTTTGGTAACCTTAATGCCGCCCTCAGACTCCCAGGTTAATGGTATCCGTATTTCATCTTCACCCGCTCGTAGGGCGTAGTTCATCTGCGCTGCCTGGTATCGATCATTATGGGTTGGCACCGACTGGTCTGAACTTAACAGGCCGGACTGGGCTATATACAGACGATTGCTCTCGGCGTTAAAGATCTGCACCTTAATTTCGGGAAACTCTACCTGCACCGGATAATCCAGCAGCCAGGCGTTCACAATGGTGCCACCAACCAAGTCGATTTCGACCTTCAAAACATCCGTCAATACGGTTATTCGCGGACTTTGTGCACCTACCGATGCACCTTCGCTGGCTTCTTCGGCGGCGGCGCTGCGCGGAATAGAGGGTAAGTCTGCTGAGCTTTCAACCGCAGGTGCTCGAACTGATGTATCAAATGTCGGGACATCTGCAGCCGAATTGTTTAATGCCGGTTCATCCTGTGTGGCTGTAGCTGTAGCCGTAATAGGGTGATAATCCTGCTGCCACTGTACCCATAGGGAATAACCCATAAAAACCAGGAGTACCATTAAAATAAGGCGCATATTTGCCATCACTCGATCCTATTATTTAGCTTTCCCGGTTCCCGGGATAATTTTGTTTCTATTTGTTGCCAGAGCTGAAGAAGCGATGCTCTGAGCAGCTGATTATTGTTTTCTCGGGCTGCGCGACGCTGGGCTAAGACCACAAAATCAACACCGGTTTCAGGCTGTTGTAGGCCTTTTTGTAATACCGGAACACGCGCTGAGCGGAAGCTTTCCCTGACCAACCGCTTGATCCGGTTGCGCGCTACTGCGCGGCGGTCAACCTTGCGAGAAACGACCTGCCCTAAACGGGCAAAGCCCAAACCATTACCGGTTTGGGCTAAAATTCTAAAGTGTTGATTGCCACAGCTGATGTTTTGTTTAAAAACTCTGGAAAAGTCCGCGCTGCCGGTTAATCTAAGCCGGCGCGGATAAGCCAGATTGGTGTCGCAGGTCAATTCACTCAGGCTGACAGGCGTTTACGACCTTTAGCCCGGCGTGCGCGAAGTATAGCGCGACCGCCTCGAGTTGCCATGCGTGCGCGAAAACCGTGAGTTCTTGCGCGTTTTAAATTACTGGGTTGAAATGTGCGTTTCATGGGTCTGTACCTTTCTAATATCTATCTATCCTCGATTAATGCCGTTTTTCTGGCACCTCTCTGGACAGGCTCAAAACAAGAGGCGAATAGTACCTTTACCAGCGTGCAGTTTCAAGTATATTCGGTAAAAAAACAAAGAAATATCATTTGTTTCACACTTTTGTGGATAACTTATCCACAGAAGAGTACACTAAATTCTAAAGCCGGTTGAAGACTCGGCGTAAATAGATTCGGTTAAGCATCCTCACAGGATCACCTGACAACCCTCGTTGACGGGTCGGGGCGCTTTTGAGACCGTTTCAAAATCAACCTAGAAACGCACAAGTTACTAATTTATAATAAAAATGACCAATAAAAACTGGGAGTTATGTCTGCAACACTTGGAGCGCGAGCTCAGTCCGCAAGACATTGATACATATATTCGCCCGCTGCGGGTCCGGCCCGAGGCTGACGGCAGTTTAAAGCTGCTCGCGCCCAACTCTTTTATTCGCGATCAAATTACCAGCGAGTATCTTGAACGAATTCGAGATATTCTTGAGCATCTGGGCCTCAATCGCGAGTCTGTAACCATTCATATCGGCTTATCCAGGCCGGGTACGCCACGGGTTGAGTCACATGAAACTCGGTTTGTTACCGGTTTAGACCCTAATCAGAATTTTTCGAACTTTGTCCAGGGCAAATCCAATGAGCTCGGTGCTGCGGCAGCTCAACAAGTCGCCAAAAAACCTGGGCGAACTTATAACCCTTTGCTGTTATACGGTGGCACCGGTTTGGGTAAAACTCATTTGCTACACGCCTGTGGAAACTTAATTCTTAAATCCAGTCCGCGGGCCAAGGTGCTTTACTTGCACTCTGAACAGTTTATCAACGACATGATCAGTGCGCTTAGGCAGGGCACCATTAATGATTTTAAAAATTACTACCGCAACCTAGATGTGCTGCTGATTGATGATATTCAATTTTTTGCCGGCAAAGATGCCACCCAGGAAGAGTTTTTCCATACTTTTAACACCTTGGTTGAGGGTCAGCAACAAATCATCCTTACCTGCGACCGTTATCCTAAAGAAGTCAAAGGCATTGAATCCCGTCTACGCTCAAGGTTCGGCTGGGGACTTACTGTCGCTATCGAACCTCCGGATTTTGAAACCCGAGTTGCAATTTTAATGAGTAAGGCCGAAGAAAAAGACATGAACCTGCCAGAAGATGTGGCGTTCCTGTTGGCTAAGCGAATGCGTTCTAATGTGCGCGACTTGGAAGGCGCTCTCAATAGCCTCAGTGCCAATTCGCGTTTCACCGGCAGGCCTATAGATGTAAGCTTTGCTACAGAAACGCTGCGCGATCTGCTAATGGTGCATGACCGGCTTATATCGATTGAAAATATTCAGCGAACGGTCGCGGAATACTACAAAATCCGGGTAAGTGACATCCTCGGTAAGCGACGCATGCGCTCTATTGTACGCCCACGACAAATGGCGATGTCGCTGGCAAAAGAATTAACCGACCACAGCTTACCTGAGATTGGTGATGCGTTTGGTGGTAAGGACCACACTACGGTAATGCATGCGTGCAAGGTGATGGAAGAAAAATGTGAAACCGATGCGCGTTTACGAGAAGACTGGTCACGGTTGTTGCGTGAGCTGACAACATGACGCTAGCTCAGGGCTCAGGCTCAGGCTCACTACGAGTTTCCGGTTTTTTTGTAAGCTAAAAGCAATGTACAATGGTGTGGATGTTTTGTGGATAACTATGGTATAAAACCACTATCGTTATTTATCCACAGCTTGTAAACAGAATATACAGGTTTTCAACAAAGGCTTATGATTAACTTAACATATTGAAATATAAGACAATAATATGCTTTTACACAGATAACTGTAAGCCCTATTATTACTAGTCTTTATATATATATATCTTATTAATTAACACAGGAACAAAAGATGAAATTCAGTATTCAACGCGAAGCTATCCTGCAACCACTATCTCAAGTAGTCGGTGTAGTTGAAAGAAGACAAACTTTACCGGTATTAGCGAACTTCCTGATTGTTGCAAAAGAGGATCAAATCTCGGTAACAGGTACGGATATGGAAGTCGAACTGGTGGCCACGGCTTCTGCAATTGTATCGGAAGCTGGTGAGACCACAGTCCCGGCACGCAAGTTGGTGGATATTTGCCGTGCTTTACCGGATGGTGTTGAAATTAGTTTTGAACAAGAAGGTGAACGGGTGCTGGTCAAGGCCGGGCGTAGTCGGTTTACTCTAAGTACTCTACCGGCTTCAGAATTCCCTACCATCGAAGCTATAGAGTCCATGCAAACTGTTCAGGTTGAAGAGAAAGGCTTAAAACAAATACTCGATAAAACAGCCTTTGCTATGGCCAATGGAGATGTTCGCTATTATCTCAATGGCCTGTTGTTTGATTTAAGCAGCTCGCGATTGCGTACAGTGGCCACCGACGGACACAGATTGGCGCTAAGTGATTTAAATACGCAACTGAACCTGGACGCTGACTTGAAGCTAATTGTGCCGCGTAAGGGTGTTTTAGAGCTCATCAGGATGTTATCTGACAGTGACCAGAGTGTTGAGTTGAGTCTGTCAGAAAAGTTTGTTCGTTTGGTTCGCGGTGAGGTGATGTTCACCTCAAAATTAATCGATGGACGCTTCCCAGAATATCAGGCAGTGATTCCGGTAGGTGCAGAAAAATCTTTCCGTACAGACCGAGCTGAAATGATTCGTGCATTACAGCGGGTATCTATTTTATCGAACGAAAAATACCACGGTGTTAGATTGGAACTCTTTGATAATAATATGAAAATTGTGGCTCACAACCGTGACCAGGAAGAAGCGGTAGAAAATCTCGCCATCGAACAAGACATGGAAAATACCCAGTTGGGCTTTAATGTTACCTATCTTTTGGATGCATTAAATGCATTGGATAGCGAAATGGTAGTCATGTCAATGCAGGATCCTAGCTCCAGTTGTTTAGTGACTGAACCTGATAATGACAACATTCGTCATGTAGTTATGCCACTAAAACTCTAAGCTAACATTTGGAGTGGGTGAATTCGGTATCAGCGGTGCAGGTATTAAAACTTACTATAAATAATTTCCGTAATATTGAGCAAGCGCTTTTAGCGCCCCACCCTCGTTTGAATTTTATCATCGGCGCAAACGGTGCTGGCAAGACCAGCGTGCTGGAGTCGCTGGTGATGTTATCCAAGGGCCGTAGTTTTCGCAGCGGTAGTCACCGCGACCTTATTGGCCCCAGCGAAAAACACTTACAATTATATTGTGAGCTGGAAACCAGCAAACACAAACATAAACACAAACTAGGCATTGAACGCAGCATAAGCCGCTGGCGTGGCCGCTTGGATGGTGAAGAGGTCAAGCATCGCTCTGGGCTGGCGCATTTATTACCTTATGTGTTGTTTGAGCCAAATAGTCACCTCCTTGTTGATGGTGGGCCGGTTTATCGTCGGCAATATCTCGATTGGTCAGTGTTTCACGTGAAACCAAACTTCCTTTCCGCGTGGTACCGGTTTCACCGGAGCCTGAAACAGCGCAACGCCCTTTTAAAGCAAGCTGCGACTAGCGCAAACCATACAATCCTAGATTCATTGGATTTACAGCTTGCTGAAGCCGCACTTGCAATTACAAACATGCGTAGAGAGGCATTCAACACCCTTGTACCTCACATAACCCAGGCGTTAGCTTCAATAACAAGCACACTCCCGGATGTGTCGCTTGAATACAGTCGGGGTTGGTCGGGTGAAGGCTATCCAGCATATCTTGCGGAAAATCGCAGAAGAGACGCTGAGGCGGGACAAACACTGGGGGGCCCTCATCGTGCTGACATTGCAATGCTTTACGGTCGTGACAAAGTAAAGGACAGGTTTTCTAGGGGCCAGCAAAAGGCCCTTGCCTGCGCAATGCTGGTGGCACAGATTGAACACCTTCAGGAAAACAAAATCGAGCCACTGGTGCTGCTGGATGATCCCGCATCAGAGTTTGATAGTGAAGTGCTTTCTTGTTTATTTAAAAGGGTCTACTCCAGTAGTTTGCAGCTATGGATTACCTCAGTAGCGCCAGACCTGCCTGCATGGTTGGGTGATTTAAAAAACAACAAGTCGGGCTACGCTGTGTTTCACGTGAAACACGGAAAAGTCTCAAAAATGCTATAATATATAACAATTATTCCAGTAAACAACAGAACAACATTCAATCAGCTTAAGTAGTCGTATCAGCGCTTGCGAGCGAGTCACTGTACGGGGTTAAGTGATTGGATAATGGAGCACACTAGATGAGCCAGAATTACGATTCCTCCAGTATTAAGGTATTAAAAGGTCTTGATGCTGTACGCAAACGCCCCGGTATGTACATTGGTGATACTGATGACGGTACCGGCCTGCACCATATGGTGTTTGAGGTTGTTGATAACAGTATTGATGAGGCTCTGGCGGGTCACTGTGACAAAATAGTGGTTAGCATTAACGAAGATGGCAGCGTTAGCGTTAGTGACAATGGCCGCGGTATTCCGGTCGATATCCACGAAGAAGAGGGTATTTCGGCAGCTGAAGTTATTATGACTGTTTTACACGCTGGCGGTAAGTTTGATGATAACTCATACAAAGTTTCCGGTGGCTTACATGGCGTAGGTGTGTCGGTGGTCAATGCCTTATCCGATACCCTGGACTTAGAGATTTGCCGTGACGGTAAAGTGTGGCGACAAACCTATCACCTAGGTGTGCCGCTAGAACCAATGAAGGCATTTGAATCAACTGATACAACCGGTTCCTTGATTCGCTTTCTCCCCAGCCGGGAAATATTTTCCGATGTTGAGTTTAAGTATGATGTGCTTGCTAAGCGCCTGAGAGAGCTTTCATTCCTCAATTCCGGGGTCTATATTGAGCTTCGTGACGAACGCAACAATAAAAGCAAAGTGTTCTCATATGAAGGTGGAATTAAGTCTTTTGTAGAGTATCTTGGTAAGAAAAAAACTCCATTACATCAAACGGTTATCAGTTTTACCAAAGAGATTGAAGGAGTGGTTTGCGAGGTTGCCATGCAGTGGACCGACTCCTATCAGGAGGGCGTTTATTGCTTTACCAATAATATCCCACAACGGGATGGTGGTAGTCATCTGTCCGGCTTCCGCTCGGCTTTAACGCGAACCATCAACCAGTATATTGACCAGGCTAGCCAGGGTAAAAAAGACAAATCACATATGAGTGGTGATGATTGTCGAGAGGGTTTGCTTGCCGTGTTATCGGTCAAGGTGCCTGACCCTAAGTTTTCATCACAAACCAAAGACAAGTTGGTGTCATCGGAAGTTAAACCGATGGTTGAGTCTATGGTTGGTAGCTCGCTGAAGGAATTCCTGCTGGAAAACCCAACTGAGGCTAAATTGATAACCTCAAAAGTGGTTGATGCATCGCGCGCCCGCGAGGCCGCGCGTAAAGCCAGGGACATGACCCGGCGGAAAGGCGTTTTGGATATTGCTGGTTTGCCAGGCAAGCTTGCAGACTGTCAGGAAAAGGACCCCAGCCTTTCGGAAATATTTCTAGTGGAAGGGGACTCAGCTGGAGGCTCTGCCAAACAAGGCAGAAACCGTAAATTTCAGGCCATATTACCACTGCGCGGTAAGATTCTGAATGTTGAAAAAGCTAGGTTTGACAAGATGTTACAATCGGCAGAGATCGGCACGCTGATTACAGCCCTTGGTTGTGGGATCGGCAAAGATGAATTTGATATTGGAAAATTACGCTACCATCGAATTATCATCATGACGGATGCGGATGTGGATGGTTCGCACATTCGCACGCTATTGCTGACCTTTTTCTATCGGCAAATGCCGGAGCTGGTTGAAAACGGTTACATCTATATCGGCCAACCGCCTTTATATAAAATCAAAAAAGGCAAACAGGAGCATTACATTAAGGATGATGCCGAGTTAAATGAATATTTGCTGGCACGCGCAATGGATAATGCTAGCCTTGTTTATGATCAGGACGCACCACCATTATCCGGCGAAGGCCTGGAAACATTGGTTCGCAGCTATATGGCAGTGCAGGCGGTAGTGGCGCGTTTGGGTAATCGCTATGATGGCGAGTTCATCTCCCAACTTGTTGATTATAAAACAATTAATAAGGATGCAAGAAAAGCCGAGTGGGATGAGTGGTGTACTGGAATCGAGGTTCGCTTGAATGCTGCTGCAGCAACGGCTGTGAGTTACAAAATAGAAATAGCAGAAAAAGACGGTCGCCCTGGCATCGATATTCAAAGGACTACTTATGGTGTCACCGAGACATCATTTATGGGCCAACGCTTCTTCAATAGCGCAGATTATATTTTGATTGCTAAGCTGGCCGACTCGTTACATGGCTTGATTCAGGATGGTGCAGTGGTTCATCGCGGCAAGTCCGAACTTGCAGTTAGTAGCTTTAGCCAAGCATACGACTGGTTAATGCAGGAAAGCCGCAAGGGCAGGTCATTCCAGCGCTTTAAAGGCCTGGGTGAAATGAACCCAGAGCAATTGTGGGATACCACAGTAAATCCGGAAACTCGGCGTTTATTGCAAGTCACGATTGATGATGCGGTAACTGCCGATGAGATTTTCACCACATTGATGGGTGATGAAGTAGAGCCGCGTCGGGAGTTTATCGAAGAAAACGCACTGGATGCGTCCAATATTGATTTTTAATCAAGCCTACCCAAGCATAGCCCCGCAAGCAGCTCTTGCTTGCGGGGCTATGCTAAATAACAATATAATCTCGTTATTGTAGCTAAAAGAAGACTAAAATCTATATTATCCGGTAATTATTATTTTTTCCATAACCACCTCAGCGCTCATGGAATTAGTAATTAAACAAATACTCTTGGATTTATCCAGAAGCTTCTCAGCTTGTTCCCGTTTATCGTTATCGTTAACTAGCAGTTTGACCTTGAGAATAACCCGTGTGAATCGGGTCACCCGTTCTACCCTTTCAAGCACAGCCTCAACATCACAATCAATTTTTTCCCAGTCCATTTTGGAGGCTGCGGCTACCGCCCGAAAAGATAAAATAAAACAATTTGCAATCGCTCCTACAAGCATGGTTTCGGGTGACCATAAATCCCCCGGACCACCAAATTCTGCCGGTGCATCAGTTTCGAGGGCTGGTAGGCCGGTGGAAGTCAGTATTACGCTGTGGTTAATGGATGAGCTTGCGTTGACCTGATAGTTATGTGGTAATGCTTGCATTTTAAGCTCCAATTAGGCGGTTATAATATATAATTAATGTAATTAAACGAATTATGAAGATATTTACAATATTAGACTATGCCAGAATTAACTCAGGCAGTGACAAAAAATAAATACTCTGAGCTTAGTTTAGCAAAGCTGCGCTTTTTATTTGTACAAAAACCAAACTACCGACCTTTAGGTGTAGCAAGGTGGCGGATTTAAGTGAAATGCGTGATAGTAACAAGCTTTCCCCAATGGTGAGCTTAATCAGCACCTGAGAAGAAGTCTCCGCTACAATTTCTAGCACTTCGGCTGGAAAAATATTCAAAATGCTACTGCTTTTGGCTTGCTCTAGGTTAAGGGAGACATCATCGGCCCGAATTTGCAGCCTAACATCATCGCCAATGTTCATGGCGGTGCTGGCAAGGGTAAATTGACCACCAGCAAAGGCCAGTAAGCTGGTTCCATAAGTTTGGTCAATGGAGGTAACTTGGGCTGGAATCATGCTAATTTGTTCAGACTGGCCACTTAGCCCACTACTTAGCCCTCCACTTATTTCACTTAGGCCTAAATCAAGCCGGGTTAACATTTCGCTGATGTTGCCAACAGCAGTAATACGGCCCTTACCCATTACCACCAACTGATCAGCCAGCTGAGCTGCTTCGCTGAGCGAGTGGGTGACATAAATAACCGGTATTTGCAGTTGTGAGTGCAGTTTTTGTAAGTAGGGGAGTATTTCGAGTTTGCGTTGTGTATCAATGGCCGCCAACGGCTCGTCCATCAACAACAGTTCAGGCTGAGCAGCCAAAGCACGCGCAATAGCCACCCGTTGGCGCTCACCACCCGAGAGTGTTTGTATTTGTCTGCCGAGCAGCTCACTGATACCTAATAACTGAATAATATTATCCAATGAGACAACTTGCGACCGCTTAGCAGAACGCTTAAGCCCATAGTAGATATTATCGCTAACACTGAGGTGAGGAAACAGACTGGCTTCCTGAAAAACATAGCCGAGCGCGCGTTCATGGGTTGGCATGAACAGAGATTTATCCTGCCAGCAGGACTGGCCGATACTAAAAGAACCAGTGTCACAGCGATCAAGCCCGGCTATTAATCGTAATAGAGTGGTTTTTCCACAACCAGATGGCCCATAAATAACACTAATTCCCACATCTGGAAGATTTAGATCAACATCAAGAAGAAAATCACCTAGCTGATGATGAAAACGGGCCTGAATGCTCATGCTTTAATCAGGCTGAAGTTAGCATTACGATTAAAACCATATACCGCGACCAGCAGGACGAAAGAGAAAATCAGCAAGGCGATGGATAAGTTATGAGCCTGTCCATAATTAAGCTGTTCTACATGATCATATATGGCAATGGAAACAACCTGGGTTTTTCCGGGAATATTTCCACCAATCATTAATACAACACCAAATTCACCCAGCGTATGTGCAAAACCCAGCACACTGGCGGTTAAGAATCCTGGTCGAGCTAGTGGTATTGCAATAGTAAAAAACCGATCCAGCTTGGAAGCGCCAAGCGTAGCCGCAACCTCAAGAGGTCGAGTACCAATGGCTGCGAAGGCATTTTGTAGTGGCTGAACCACAAAAGGCATGGAATAGAGTACCGAGCCAATAACTAAGCCGGTAAAACTAAAAGTGGGTGCAGTACCACCCATGGCCTCAACAAAACCACCAATAGGGCCTTGTGGGCCGAGCGCAATTAATAAGTAAAAGCCGAGCACAGTTGGCGGTAGTACCAGAGGTAGTGCGAGCACAGCTTCGAGCAAGAACTTAAAACGCCACTGGCTGCGGGCTAACCACCAGGCAAGCGGTGTACCGATAAGCAGCAGGATTAGCGTGGTTAACCCAGCAAGCTTGAGGGTGATGAGTAGCGCGGTGAGGTCAGCATCTGAAAACATATATGAAAGCATATCTGAAAATATAGTCGCTGTATTATCGCTCTAAAGTGTCGCTGGTTAAATAGCCGTGTTGTTGGATAATGAGCTTGGCGGCAGGAGAACGGATGTATTTTACAAAAGCGCGGGTGGCAGCTTTGTTATTGAGCTGCACGGCTTGTTGTTCAATCGGCTGATAATAATGCGCCGGGACTTGCCAAAAACGCCCTTTGGCATCTAGACTTTGTTGTATTACCTGTGCATGGGCAACAAAACCCAGCTGGGCATTACCGCTATGTACAAAATGAAAAGCCTGAGAGATGTTTTCGCCGCGTACAATCTGGTTTTGCAGCTTTTCCCACAAGCCGAGAGCTTGTAAGGACTCTTTTGCGGCCATTCCATAGGGCGCCAATTTAGGGTTAGCAATGGCTAAATAGGAAAAGTTGGCCTGTTTTAGTTCCGCTAAAAGAGAGTCACCCTGTAAAAGCGAAGTTTTCCGGTCTTGTGGAGGTGCTTTGTTTTTTTCCGGCTGCCAAAGTATTAGTGTACCCACTGCATAGGTAAAACGGCTACCAGCGATGGCCAGTCCCTGCTGTTCCAACAATTGTGGGCGTTTCGCGTCTGCGGCAAAAAACAGATCGAAAGGGGCACCGTGGCTGATTTGCGCAAAATGTTTTCCAGTGGAGCCGCTGGCGATAACTATGCGGTGTTCGTTTTGAGCCTCAAACGCGCGTGCCAGCGATTTCATTGTGACCACAAAATTACTTGCTACTGCAACCCGTATTTCAGCTGCCGCCAGCGTTACCGGCAGGCTGGAACATATCAGCAGTAAGCAGAGTTTTAAATAGCGGACTCTAGGGATCATTCTTGACCAGCATCCGGGAGTTGAGCTGCTGTAATGAATGACAGCCTAACTGCCCCAATACCCGGTCGATTTCTTCACTTAATAAGGCCAATGCATGTTCAACACCAGCCTGGCCGCCGGCAGCGAGGCCGTAAAGTGTTGGTCTGCCGATCATCACAGCATCTGCCCCCAGGGCAAGGGCTTTAAGCACATCACTACCGCGTCGAAAGCCGCTGTCGATCAAAATAGTTAATTGCTCCCCGACAGCCCGGCTGATTTCGGGCAGCACTTCAATAGGGGCAACACAGCTGTCGAGTTGGCGACCACCGTGATTGCTGAGAATAATGCCATCACAGCCGATATTGGCCGCCTGTTTTGCATCGGCGACATTTAATACACCTTTTAAAATAAGTTTCCGCGGCCACATATCCCTGATCCAGCGGAGGTCGTCCCAGCTGATATCCGATGCCAGCATACCCGGTAGTGATACCACGCCACCTTTAACTGTACGCATTTCTGCTGGTAGGTAATCCAGTACATTTTCAAATAGAGGTATGCCGTGGGGAATCATTACATCCGACACCCAGCGCGGGTGCAGGGCGATATCAAGAATGTTTCTTGCAGTTAGTTTTCCTGGCTGACGGTAATTTCTCTGATCCCACTCCCGGCGGCCAAAAACATTAGCATCAGTGGTAAATATCAACGCCTCGTAACCGGCTTTTTCAGCGCGGCTAATAATATCCCGAGCGATATTGCGGTCGTTCATCATATACAACTGCATCCACAAGCGGCCACCAGCTTCTGTGGAAACATCTTCAAGGGTTACATTCGCTACTGTGCTGAGGCAAAACGGAATGCCTGCATTCGCAGCGGCTTTAGCCAGTGCAATATCACCACGGTGATGGAGTAAGCCGTTCAAACCGGTAGGTGAAATCAGTAGGGGTGAGGGTGATGGTTTTCCAAACAGGCTAATACCTGACTTGCGACCCTCGGTATTCACCAGGGTAGATGGTTGAAAACTATAGCGTTTAAATACATCTAGATTCCGCTGCAGCGCGGTTTCGGTTTCTGCGCCACCTTCAACATATTCGAAACTAAAGTTTGGTACACGGCGCTGGCCAATCAGGCGAAGCTCCTCAATCGACAAGGCGCGTCGATAGTCTTTTCCGCGATAAAGCTTTCTAAGTAGTGACATAGTTAATTGGCATATTAAGGGTTTAGAGCAATACTATATTTACAGTTATTGAGGGGGAATGATTAGAATTTAATCTTCCTGTTTCAGTGAAATTCCGGTTGAGTTTACCTCCATTGAAACCTTGCATAGAAGTGTATCCGCAACGGGCACTCATAATTGTGTATCCTGTTGACTGCAAACCGTTACAATAGCACAGTCTCAGCTAGCTGAATTCGGTAAGGTTTGTGGATCACAAAGCCTGAGTCCAGTCTGTATTTTTATTTCAACACGAACATCTAATTTTGGCCATTGTAATGACTAGCGAAAAACCAGCCACATTTAACGACCTTAACCTGAGCAAACCCATGCTCAAAATACTCGATGATGTTGGTTACGAAAGCCCTTCACCGATTCAGACAAGAACCATACCGCTGATGTTGGATGGAAGAGACCTTGTAGGTCAGGCACAAACCGGCACAGGTAAAACGGCGGCTTTTGCTTTACCGATTTTGTCGCTGATTGGGATGCAACAAAAAGAACCACAGGTGTTGGTATTAACCCCAACCCGCGAGTTGGCTATCCAGGTGGCAGAGGCTTTTCAGAAATACGCGACTTATTTGAAAGGGTTTCATGTGTTGCCGGTTTATGGCGGCCAGGATTACAGCGGTCAGATTCGCGCGCTCAAACGCGGCGTACATGTAGTGGTAGGCACACCCGGCCGAGTGATGGACCATATGCGCAAAGGCACTTTAAAACTGGGTAAATTGACAACCCTAGTGCTCGATGAAGCCGATGAAATGTTACGCATGGGTTTTATTGATGATGTCGAGTGGATCCTTGAGAAAACGCCAGATAAAAGACAAATTGCGTTGTTCTCAGCCACCATGCCCGAGCAAATAAGGCGGATTGCACGCAAGTATCTGAACAATCCTGCTGAAGTCACTATTAAAGTTAAAACCCAGACAGCTGAAACCATTCGTCAGCGCTTTTGGCCGGTCAGCGGAGTGCATAAACTAGATGCCCTAACCCGTATCCTGGAAGCTGAACCCTTTGAGGCAATGATTGTTTTTGTGCGCACCAGAACATCGACTGTGGAGTTGGCAGAAAAACTAGCTGCACGCGGTTTTGCCGCCGCCCCTCTGAATGGCGATATCGCGCAAAACCAACGGGAACGCACCGTTAATCGTCTGAAAAAAGGCTCGCTGGATATCCTGGTAGCAACCGATGTTGCGGCGCGTGGTCTGGATGTAGAACGCATAAGCCATGTCATAAATTATGATATTCCTTACGATACCGAAGCCTATGTACATCGTATTGGCCGAACCGGTCGTGCCGGACGCAAGGGTGATGCAATATTGTTTGTAGCCCCACGCGAAAAACGCATGCTTTATGCAATAGAAAGAGCGACGCGTAAAGAAATTGAAAGAATGGAGTTGCCTACTACCGAGTTAATTAATGACACTCGAATTGCCCGCTTCAAACAACGCATTACTGACACACTGGCTGCAGGTGATCTTGGTCTGTTTAGCCAGTTGATCGAACAATACGAACACGAGCACAATGTTCCGGCGGTAGAAGTCGCAGCAGCGATCGCAAAAATGTTACAAGGTAGTGTGCCTTTCCTATTAAAAGACCAACCACAGCACAGCAAACGCGCGGTTAAGTGGGATAGGGATGGTCGCGACAACCGCGGTGAAGGGTCTTCCGGCAAAAGAGGCAAAAAACCCCGGCGCAATGATGCCGGTTTGGGCGAGGATATGCAACGCTACCGCCTGGAAGTCGGTTACAAAGATAAAGTTAAGCCTGGCAATATTGTCGGTGCCATCGCCAATGAAGGCGGTCTGGATAGCGACAATATCGGCCGCATCAACATTCGTGAAGACTTTACTTTGGTTGATCTACCAAAAAACCTGCCAAAAGACATTGTCGCGGTACTAAAAAAGACTTGGGTTGCCGGACAGCAGCTCAACCTTAGTGTAGACAGTGGCGGGCCAGGAAAAGAACCAGAGGAAAAACCCAGTGGTCGCCCGGCTGGAAAATTCGCGCATAAGCCGAAAAAACGGCATAAACCACGGGCAAGAAACAAAAAGCCAACCAAGCGGGATAAACTAAAAGCGCGGAAAAAAAATCTTAAAGATTAATAGCAAAAACCGCTAGGATAAATGATGAAAGTCTTTTATCGGCTCAGATTGACACTGATGAGCTTGGCCGCCAGACCAATAAATACAAACCCAGCAATGCGGTGCAAATAAACTTGAGCTTTCTGGCTGCGTTGCAGCCAGCTTCCCAGCCCACCGGCAGCAACTGCAACACCGCCGAAAACCAGTAAGGTTGTCAGCATAAAAACGCCACCTAAGAGGAAAATCTGATGGGCGATGGGTCCGTTGGCAGTAGCGGTAAATTGCGGCAAGAAAGCCAGGAAAAAAATCGAAACTTTGGGGTTAGTGATATTCATTATTATCCCACGGCGGTAGAGCTGAAAGTGGGATAATGGGCGGGCCTTATCCGCTTTTAGATTGGTTGAGGAGGCGTGAAAGGCCAGCCAGGCAAGATAAAGCAGGTATATGACACCGACCAGTTTCAACAGACCGAAAGCAAAAGCTGATGTCAATAAAATAGCCGCCACCCCAGCGGCTACCAGTACAGTATGGAAAACCAGACCCGTGCAAAGCCCTAGTGTTACTAATATTCCGGCCCTGGGTCCGTAGAGTGCAGATTGGGTTAATACAAATATATTATCCGGCCCGGGAGCCAATGCCAAGGCAATTGAAACAAATACAAAGGCAGCCAGTTGATCTGGCGGAATCACAATAAATTATTTATGTGCAATGGGTTTATCAGTAAATAAATAGTCATTCAGTTCCTTATCGAATCTCGGGTCTTGACGGCGGATCCATTCCAGAACCATTGCGGCATGTTCTTTTTCCTCGTCGCGGTTATGTATAAGAATTGCCTTTAATTCCTCGTTTGTACAAGCATCAACCCGCTGGTTATACCAATCAACAGCCTCAAGCTCCTCCATTAAGGAAGTAATAGCCCGATGCATGTCCATAGTTTCAGGAGAAAGGGTTGAGATGGGTTCGTGATAGCCTTCGTTAGCCATATTTATATCCTCATAGTTATATTTTGATATTATCGTGTTTGACTGTTTGTTTTTAAATAAGTACCAGGCAAAAAACAGACTTAGCTGCTATTTCTGTCGGAACGACTGTGCTCGAAAGCTTTTTCACACTCAGGTAAATCCATGAACAAGGCCGCTCGGTGGCCGGTTCTTTCACCATAGTCCTTGTAAAAACCCTGACAATATTTTTCCTCTTTGCCTTCGCTAATACAATCTTTAATAACGGCTTCTCGCAGAGGCGCTATTTTAACTTCTCTTGCCTGCTGGCAATTGTTATCAAGTTTTTCCTGCTGCTCTTTGCGCTCATCAGCGCGACTCTCAAGAGAGATTATCGAGAGTAGGATTAACAAACCGCCTAGAACCAATAGTTGACTGGAATTCATGGCTTTCTCCTTTATGTGTTTTACCATCCGTGCTAATAGCTTAGCATCAACACAGGCGAGAGACCTAGATACCTTTTTTATACCTATGTCGCGGGGTTGTTGTTCACATGCTGAGTTCAAAACCCAGATAAACATAACGAGATATACCCGGGCGGGGGCCTTCGGGCTGGCGGGAGACCACGGCGCTGGTATCGGTCAGGTTTTGAACACCAGCAAACACCTGCACCGTGTAGTTGAGGCGATAATAAACCGAGGCATCAAGCAGGAAATAGCTGTCAGTTACACCAAAGCGCGAATCCGGATCACCATTTCCATTAACTTGCTCGCGGGTGTTGCTGGCGCTGGTAAATGACTCGCTAACATAGCTGCCACTCAGTGTTCCACCCCAGTTTTGGCCGTGGATGCCAGTTTGCAGGTTCAATAGCAGGTCTGGAATATAGGGCACTTTGTTGCCAATTGAACCAAAACTAAAAATGGATTCGGGGTCTTCGGATGCGGCAGCGTTTTGTTGTCTGGCATTGGTATAGGTAGCGGTTAGCACCCAGGGGTTGCTAACAACCCAACTGCGAGCCATACCGGCATCGTAGTTGGCGGAAAATTCGACACCGTAACTTCGTACCTTGCCGAAATTGCCGCTTTCACCGGAACCGGCACCGCCAATATTATCCACTACAATCAGGTTATTAAAGTCGGTGAAGAATAGTGTCGATTCCATAGCAAAGTAGCGTTCATTATCTTGATATCGGAAGCCGGTCTCATAGGCTTGGCTGGTTTCTTCCTTAGTTCCCTCGAAAGCACTTTTGGGGTTTGGTGGCGAGAAACCGCGATTAAGGCTGCCGAAAGCGACCCACTGGTCGTTAATAGAATAATTAACCCCGAAACTACCTGCCCATAGGTTCAGTTGGTTTCTACGCACCGGGTCGGGTTGTTCGCTGGCATAATTTTCAATATAAACCTGATTCAATCGTTCTATCCGAATGCCGGGTACCAGGCTCCAACTGCCAAATTCAATGGTGTCTTGCAGATAGACAGCTAGCGCATCAGTTTCTTGTAATCTATCACCAGCAGCACCGGGTACACCCGATATCATTTCTGAAATTGTGCCAATATCCGTTTGGCGGTACTTATCGTCCCATTGAAAGCGGATCACCTGATCTTTATTGAAGCGAATGCCGGCGGCGATTTCGTGGCTGGCATTCATACTTTCGAAGCGATAAAACCCGTTTAGATCAATTCCAGTATTTTTATAATCACGGTTATTGGCACGCACCCGCAGGGTGCAGGCTTGCTCGCCACGCAGACAGTCTAAGCCTTCACCATTCAGCGCCAACGCAGAAGATAATGAATAGTTATTGCCGGCAATCCCGCCTACATCGCGAATGTCTTTTAGTTTGTACCAGTTGCGCGAAAATGTACTGCGATAAAGTGTAGTTATAAAATCCAGCTTATCCAGCGGCGAAATGCTATAGCGCAGATAACTACGGTTTTCTTCACTATCTATATTATCAAAGCGGGTGCTGGCGTAACGACGATATGGATCATTTTTAAAATCTGTCTCGCTGAGGCCGAGATAGGTCACATCACCATCCAGAGTGGAGCGGCCATGCTTAAATTCCAGGCGCTGATAGACTTCAGTATCGGCTTCCCAGAAAAGTTTTATTAGGGGTTCGCTGCGCTTAAAGCCGGTTTGGTCGCCATTATTGAAGTCCGGAGTGCTGTCGGTTGTTTTAAAACCATCGGTATCACGAAAAACTCCTTCCAGCAGATAACCTATTTGGCCTTGCTTTGTGCTTACGGTATCTCCGTAATATAGATGAACCCGCAGATCCGCAAAACTACCATAGGATGTACGCAGAAAAAATTCACGGCCCCGGGGGATTTTGGTTGAAAGGTAGTTGATTACCCCGCCCGTGGTCTGGGGTCCGTAGCGTACCTGACTTGAGCCTTTGAGAATTTCCAGCCCACTCATCCGCCCAACGGCCGGAGTATAGTAAGCGGCTGGTGCAGAATAGGGTGCAGGTGCAGTCAAAACCCCGTCTTCCATCATGGTAATTTTCGCACTGCGAGTAGTGTCCACACCGCGCAAGCTGATGTTGGCAAACAAACCGTAACCATCTTCCTGCCGCAGATACACCCCAGGCACGCTACGCATTACCTGATTGATATCATCGTAGTTGCGCTCACGAATTTCTTCAGCCGAAATATACTGAGCGGAACCAGTTGCCTTGAGAATGCCAGCCGAGTTTCCGACTACCAGCATCTTGTCGAGAAGAGCACTCTGAGAATCGGGTGATGCTGTCTTGCTGGGTGTTTTAGCTTCATCGCTGGGCAATTGTTCAGCGTGAACTGGCCCCGAAGCATAAACTAACAGACCTGCCAGAATTTGCAGTGTAAGGACTTTCATTAAGGGCTCTCTTTGATCTCAGAATTATTCTGAGGCAAGTATAGAGAGCATTGTTACTAAACGCAAACGATTCTCATTAACACTTGACCTAGGTCAAGTGAGTAGTATTAATTAGCGCTGGCATCCAGAGTAATTGGTTCATTGGAAGCCTGATTTACAGCCAATATAAGCTCCCGCAGCGTGGCTGGTGCTAGGCGATCACAGACTTCTTCTGAGGATAGCTGCAAAGAGGCCAATTGATCCGCACTTAAACTCGCGTTTTGCCAAGTTTGGCGACAAACAGAATCTAGCTGAAGTGACTCTGGCAAGTCTTTACCAGTCATCGAGCGCACTATTGTTGCTGCAATGACCCAAGAGCCGATAGTGTTTGGGTGAAAATTTGGTAATAGTATTGGGGTGTTTGTATTAGCCGTCAAAAAACGCAGCATCGCAGCGCCTGTATCGGCGATATCAACATCTAGATTTAAAGCAACCTGATGTGCTTCAACAGAAAGCTCTTGCTGTATAGCGGGAGCGGTATAGGTTGAAAACCAAATGGGCTTTGCCCCGGACGCTCTGATTAAGCTGATGGCCTCTGATAATGGCTCCTCAGTAGGGGAACAAGCCTCTATATTGGAGGAACACAAGGGCCATCCACCGAAATCTTGAAGCACTACAAAGTCATAGGTCGAATTGAGTAGAAGGGGTTTCAGACTATCGTTTTCAAGGTGTTGTTCTATGGAATATCCACCTTGAACCAGCATATCGGTTTTGATATTGCGCTGCCCAGTGGCAGCTGAATAGATTTCTCCAACCATTGCTGGAACATCGTTGTAGTAGGTTAAGCTATTTCCTACAAACAGAATTTCAGGCCCTGAATTAAGCTTCTTTTCTGAGAGAGAGCAAGCTGATAACATCAAGATAATCGCGAGTAATTGAACTAAATTTTTCATTTGCAGCAGGCACCTATTAAAGTTGCGGTTTTTGTAAGGATTTCATTCTAAAGAACGATTTTCGAATACCTGATTTTAGCGTTGTTCAACTAATCTTACAAAATTATTAACGGAATCCCTATATTCTTCAGGCTTGTAGCCATTTTCGCAGTTAGCATGTACATGCCCAGCATAGTTCATTCCAAGGTATTCAAAGGTGTTTTTAAAGGCAGTTAAAAATGAAGGGTCCGCCTGTGGGCTTGTTGATGTACATACAATATATGCAGATATATTTCTTAAACCACGACCCGTGTCTTTTAATTCCTCCAGACTTAATAGGTCAGATGTTCTATCAATAAAAACCTTCATTTGAGCGCTGGCGGCATACCAATAAACGGGGGTTACAAATAGTATATTTTTATATTCTAAGAGCTGGTTTATTAAGGGTAGAAAATCATCATTAAGGTTTTTGTGTTGGTAATCAAAGGCTGATATGTTTTTTTCAGAAATATCGATGATTTTTATATCGAGTTCACTCGCGATCCAGTCAATAAACTTTCCCGTATTACCATCTCTTCTCGCGCTTGCAAAAATAGCGATCGTATCGTTCACCTAAGACCTCTTTATGTTTTGTAACACTGAAATATTACTATATCGCCTGTCAATTGTATGAGTTGTTATGCAATTTTTCTGCCTTTAATGCTATAAACGATGGGAATATCGTGGTCTTTGTGGCTTAAGTAAAAGCGCCCCGGCTCTCGCTCAACCATACCCTCAAAACAGTTATACGGACTATACGGAAATTCATTCAAACACTCTACTTGTATGCCGGCCCCAAGCAAAGCATTAACAACATTGGATAAGGGATGAGGCCAGGTGGCCAGTTTTGCCACTATATCGCCGCCATTTTCAGTGTAAGTACCTTCTTCATCTATATCAGGCTGATCCTGAGTGAAGTATGAAAACCCTGAAATCAACTCAATGATTGGATGGAATTCAGCCATATAAAATGTGCCACCAGTACGCAGGTTTGAAGCCACAACCTCAGCCCATTTTTTAAGGTCAGGTAACCAACAAATGGCCCCATAGGAGGTGAAAACAATATCGAATGGTTCAGCGACTTTCCGCTCGAAGCTGTAAATATCTGAACATACAAAATCAGTATCCAGTTTCGTCGCTATGGTTAAATCGCGAGCTTTTTGAATTGCCACGGGTGAAATATCAACTCCGGTGCAGATGGCACCTTGGCGCGCCCATGACAGGGTATCTAATCCAAAGTGACACTGCAGATGCAACAGTCTCTTATCGCGGACATTTGAAAGTTCAGCGAGCTCTATTTCCTGGAGGGATGTATTACCCGCGAGAAACCCATCAACATCGTAAAACTTGGATTCAAAATGAGGCTTTACACGCTGATCCCAGCCTGCACGGTTCATTTCAAAGTATTTGTTATTCGTCATGGTTCGATGATTTCCTTTTCTATGAATGCCTCGGTTATTAGTTTTTGGCGCCAAAGCAAATCTTTTTTGTTGCGAACTATTATATTACTTGCGAAGAACCATACATCTTTTTCGGTTTCAATATAGCCTACATACCAGCCCACTTGGGGGTTTGCACTCACTGCCCAGCCTGTTTTCCCCCATATTGAATATGTAGGTGCCTGCTCTACAAGCATGATCTGCGATAATGTTGCATAAGCTTGTGCGCTAAATGGGTAGCTTCGCAGATAAATGTTTCTTAAGAAATCAACTTGTTCCACAGCGCTAATTTTAAGCGAACCATCAAGCCAAAATGTAGTTTCTTTGAAAGGCTCTCGCAATTGCCCATAATCTGTGATTTTCAAATAGTGACGATATTTATCGGCTCCAATGCTGCCTGCGAGCTCCTGATAGCACCAAACGCAGGAAACCTTGAAAGCACTTTCGAGCGTTTGGTCTTGATTCCAATTTTTGATCCCATAAACATGGTTATCCCATTTAATTACGGTATCTTTTTGTAATGTCGGGTTTTCTTGGAGAGCAATCAAGGTGTTCAGTATCTTGAAAGTAGATGCTGTTGAAAATTGCTGATTCGCACGAGAATTATTGTGGATGTATGTTTGCCCGGAGTTTAACGATGAAATAACTACGGTTCCTTCAATGTCATGTTCTGAAAATAGATCGGAAAGCGCTTGATCTTCAGCGTTTGCGTATGCTGATAGAAAGAAGAGGGCACAAGTTAAAATTATCTGAGGCTTACACATATAGTTAATATATACGGTTTTGTGGTTCATTAGGGGTCTTCAATTTGTATCTGCCGGTATTATGCTGTGCTGTTTTATTGTAAATCTTGACTGAAGGCCAATAAATTTTCGTAACAAGTTAGTGCATTAGTGTGTTTGGCGCCACCTACCAACACACAATCAATGCCTGCTGCGGACGCACCACCAAGGTCTCGGCGAATGGAGTCACCGATTACCAAACACTGGTCTTTGTTTATGCCTAGTTTATTTACTACTAGCTCGAAAGGTTTTGGGGATGGCTTTACCATGCCGTGATCTGATGAAAATGATGAGGCAGAAAACAATTTATCAATGCCTAGCTGTGTAAATAAAGAAAGCCATGTTTTTTTAGGAGCCCAAATATCAATTACAAGCGCGAGTGTAAAGTGCTCGCGTAATTTATACAGCACATCAATATACTCATTGGGAACATGCCCAATTTCATGATGAGCGAAGCTTAAAATTATTTTTTCTAGTTCCTCTCTAGGTATTTTCTGCTTTAGGAGTGTATTAATAGTGTTTTCTATCGAGGGAAAGTTATGTCGGTATTTTTCATCGGGGTATCGATTAGACAAATAAGTATAAACTGAGCGAATAATATTATTCACTTGCTCGCTTGAAAGAGTGCCGCTAATTTTATGGTAATACTTGGAATAATCTTCTGAATGACCAAAGTTATCTTCACCAAACATGAAGGTACTATTCATATCCAGCAACAAGGCTGATTTATGTGAATACACCGAAACCCCTTTAACAACAAGTGCTCAGGTATGCCATGATGCATACCACAGTTAAGTAATTTCTCCGCTTGCAAGCCAATGCGCACACTCCTTAGTAAGTTCGCTATTTGCGAGAGTTTCGTATTTTTCAACCTCACTTGGCAGGAGCAGATCGCGCCAACGCCAATTTATGCCTTTGTTGATAAAGGTTTGCGCACCTCCACCCCAAAAGGCGCTCATTTGGTTTTCTCCCCGATGATTAGAATGATTTTTTCAGTATAGAGTTCAATGGTGTTGATCGCTATTCTCTTTATCTATTTGCTCATCACTTCCAGTTAGTTCGAGGTATTCAGTCGTCGACATTCCGTTTATTTCATTCAAAAATGCGACTAATTCCCATATTTGTTCATCGGTATGAAAGTCGCCCCATGCCGGCATACCCGTTAATTTAAGTCCGTTTTTTATAGTCCAAAATGTATTTTCTTTTCCATGCGAGAAATGCTCTTGAGTATAAAAGACAGGTGGTTGAGGGTATAAGCCAAGACTTAATTCGGTTGGTTTCATTGTGGGAGATAAATGGCATTGAGCGCACATTGCAGCATAGTTTTTTGCACCATTTGAGATCATATCAAGGTTAGATAGGTCTGGAACTTCTATCCCATCTGCCCGAACTTCGATAGAGCGCTCTCTAACAAACTCCAGAAATGCCGTTGTTATTTTCCAATGCTTTTCCTTCGCCGATACGTTGAATAACCCAAACCAAATCACCAAAAAAACGAGCAATAAGGCGCTAGAAAGAATGCTGAGTAGGGTGGTTTTTTTCATAAGTAGCACCGTTGGTATTTAGGCTGAACATTATAGCTGTAATCACTACTGTCCCGTTAACTTGTTCTTAATATTGCCATAGTTGGCGTAGTACTTGGGGAAACTGTGTGTTTGATGGTGTTGGCGACATGAATATCGACACCCCTTTTTCGTCATTCCGGCGCAGGAGGCTATGCTAAAACTCCCAGCCTGTGGCTGATTTTCAGCCCCTGTGTATTATCTTTTCCAGTATTCATTTATGTTTGCACCAAATAATCATGAACCACCTGTATTTTTTGAGCTTAAATGCCCCCACACTATGTATATAAGGGCTTTTTGCTGAATACCTTGGTCATTTCCTCTATTCCAAGCACATTGATGGCTCTCCTCAAGTTGTAAGCCATCATGCTTAAACTCATTTCCGTCTTCACTCGGGGATGCCCTCAGGTCAAAAAGTGGGTGGCTCCCATGTGTTGCTTTAAAGTTCCAAATGGATGCTCTGCTAGGCTCATTCGGACCTTCATCATCTCCGGCCGCACTTTTAATCGAGCCCCATTCTGTTCCATAATGGCTTCATACTCCCAGCGACTGATCCGAGGATAAGCAACGCCCGGCTTTATGCACTTGGTCTTCAAAGGGCATTCTGTACAGCCATAACTGCGATAGTAGCGTAATAAATGCCCGCTCTTATCCTTTCCTGTGCCAACAAAGCGCATCACACTGTTGGCAGGACAACGGTAGTTATCCGTTTGAACATCATAATCAAAGTCAACTTTACTAAAGCGACCATTCGCTTTGCTATTGGATGAATTGCTGGGTTTAACATAAGGCGTAATACCAGCATCAACACTGGCTTTTATATCTTTGCGTGTGTAGTAGCCCGCCTCAATGTGATCCATTTCAAGCACCGCTTTAACTTGCTCGGCAAGCGGTGTAAGCTGCCCAAAATCGTTCCCGCCCCGGGTCACATCGTGGGCTGCGATCAGGTGGTGCTTACTATCAACCGCTATTTGTACATTGTATCCAATCACTTGTTGGCCGCATTTTTTTAACAACCGCGCATCAGGATCAGTGAGAGCTCGCTGACTTTGGCCGCTGGACTTCAAGTCCTCCCGCTGAGCTTGTTTAACCGCTTGCTGGTGTTGTAATACCTTCAGCTGTTCAAGCTTTTTTGCCAGCTCTGATGCGGTGAGTACAGCACCGCCATCACCCGTGTCGGCTTCGTCCATGCTCGAGAAATAGGCCACTATTTGAGCATCCAATTTCGCTAACTCACGATCCAGCTGTTTGCCACTAATATGACGGCTACGGCTGTTAGATGCCTTGAAAAAACTGCCATCAAAAATCCAGTGTATTAACAAAACAGTCGATAAACTACACAGGATTATTTGCCGTGATGTAATCATCCAACATTTCTGGGAATAAGGTCGCTTGTCCACGGTTTTGTTCTCTAATGTAATGCATACCTTATTATCCCATCTTCTGACTTTTCACACAGCCTCCTGCGCCGGAATGACGAACTTAGAGTTAACGGGACAGCAATGAACTGATAACGGTAACTTTTTAATTAAGGTAGTTACTAAAACGTATAAAAACACATAACAAGACCAATCACCGCGGATAATTTACAGCTTTATTTGGTAAGTTAGTGAGCAAATCTTGACGCTCAATGGAAGTGTGGTTTTAGACTTAGGCTTTACCACCAAAGCACAAAGAGAATGTGGTATTGTTTATAACAAACTCGAATCGAGAAAAAAAGGTATAACAAATTATTCAACACGGAAGCCAGCAACAGCAAAGCTGGCTTCGGTTAATTTAGGTCGTTATATCACAAAGGATTACTTCTAGTATGTGGGAATATAAAATTATTGATTCAGCTAATGCTGAAAAAGGTGGCTTTCTTAAAGGAAGGTCTGTTAAACAAGCAGAAGCTTACTTAAACAACTTAGGGAAAGACGGTTGGGAAATTATAGATATAGACTTTCAAATGGATCCAACAATGCCAGGAGGACCAACTCATTTTCATGGCATTGCAAAACGCTCTAGAAAGTAGGTGCAATATCACTAATCATACAAGCCATAAACGCATAAACTAGGATGCTTCGCGATCGCTACGCACCCGTTACACAGATCGGTAGCTGTTTCTTTATGAAAAAGGAGTTTCATTGAAAATCGTATGCGAGACAAAAAGGTTAATTATTAGGCATTTTAATTTAAGTGATGCTGAGTTTATCGTTCAACTATTAAATGATAAGTCTTTTATTCGTTATATAGCGGATAAAAATATCCGGAATATTGCTGATGCGAAAAAATATCTTACTAATGGTCCAATATCAAGTTATCAGCGTTATGGTTTTGGTCTAAATTTAGTGTTATTAAAAGAAACGAAAGTTCCGATAGGTATGTGCGGTTTACTCAAAAGGGATGAACTAGATTGTCCCGATGTAGGTTACGCGCTATTACCAGAGTATTGGGGTAAAGCTTATGCTAGTGAGGCCGTCGACTCTGTTCTAAAAGAAGGTATAGTTAATCATTCGCTTAACCGAGTATTGGCAGTTACATTACCAGATAATTTAGCTTCAAATAACTTGTTGAAAAGGGTAGGTTTTACTTCAAAAGGAACAATGGAACTGTATGGCTCACTAAATGAATTGTATGAGTACTGGGTGTAAAATGCCCGCTCTACCCGCCGCTTCGTTCAGGGTAAAGCAGCAGCTTATGCGAGAAATTATGTTTCACAGGATGTTGTAGGCAATGATCAATATTCGACGATTTGACGAGCAGGATTGGGCTGGAACTTGGCAGATAATTGAGCCAGTGTTCCGAGCCGGGGAAACCTATCCTTTTTCCCCAGAGATTACAGAAGAGGAAGCATATGAGGCGTGGATCATGAAGCCTTCTGCGACTTTTATCGCTGTGGATGAAAAAAACCGCGTTATGGGCACCTACTACATCAAGCCAAACCAGCCGGCTTTAGGAGCCCATGTCTGTAATTGTGGATACATCGTTGGAGAGAACGCACGTGGCAGGGGTGTTGCAACCGAAATGTGTGAGCATTCGCTGCGTGAGGCGGCAACCCAGGGATTCAAAGCAATGCAGTACAACTTGGTTGTATCCACGAATGAAGCTGCGATTCGCCTCTGGAAAAAAAATGGATTTGATTTAATCGGTATTCTACCAGGAGCGTTCCAGCATAAACAGCTAGAGTTTGTGGATGCCTATGTGATGTATAAACAACTTGAAACATAGCTAGCAAATCCAGCCTGCACTTATCAGCGCAGCTGATTTGTAGCGATATGTTTCAAGAGTAGAACATTTACCTGCAACAGAAAATGAAGTTCATGTTTTAATGTTTGAGTCAAAAGGCACTGTTAATACTGGAAGTACTGACTCTGATAAAAAGCTCCCAGAACTAGAGGTTATTTAGTGGCGAAGATACCTAACAAGAACATCAATTGGATTCCGAAACCTGTCACACCTGTTGAAATAAGACTACAAGAAAGCACGCCATATTTTTCTACTAGATATGATAAGGAGTTATCTCCGTATGCAACAAGAGCCAAGAAAGTGCCAGCATTGTAATTCGAACCTATCGCCGATTGATTCGTCTCCACCCAAGTGGACCCGCACATTTATTAGTCGTTTTATCAGGGCAAGTGCGATAGTATTTGTTTTACGCGCAATTATGATGGTAGCAAAACCGGAATTCTACAGACCGCTCGACGAGGCTTTCATTATCATCGGATTAATAATTATTGCAGTTTTGGTACAGATACCTTTTTTTAAAAGATCCAGATTGATCACTACCTATAAATGTAAAAATTGCTCTAGGTACAGTTCGATTAATGAAATAATGGAATGAATAATCGTTCAAGTACGCTCCGCCAGCGGGCTGACTTCCACCGGGCGCTGCTCCGCTTAACTAAAGGCTTATATCACAGAGGCTTTGTAAGCGATATGATGTATCAAATACCTTCCGTACCGCCAGCAAATGATCTGACAGTGTATTTGAGAGATGTTCACAGAAACATATAACAAGGCAAATCACTCAGAAGTCAAAAGCTACGCTCCTGCGTTGCTGCAGTTTTGGCTCTGGTGTTTGCGGCATTCGTTTTATAAGGAGGTTCAGTGTCAAAACTTAAAGTATATTTACTATTTGCTCTGATTTTAGTTTTTATATTAGGAGTAATAAGTCAAAGAAATGTATTAGCCTGCGAGTTTGTTGAATATTTAGATTATTCAGAGATAGCGCCTAATATCTTTGCCAGTTCTTCATTCGATAGCGCTCAAAATAAAAATATACTTTCTGTGATTAATTTGGGTAAATCCAGAGTAGATAATGCTTTTGGTGACACTATTTCATCTCCAATAGTCATTATTGCAGCAACTGAAGATGATGCCTCTACATTTGGTTCAAATGCATATGGTAGCGCTATATTGACGCCATTTGGGCAATGTATTATTTTTGGCCCTAAAGGGCAAAACATTGATGTTATTGCTCATGAATACACTCATGCTGAGGTAAGTTTTAGGCTTGGCTGGCTTACCCATTATTTCAATATGCCTATTTGGTTTAACGAAGGAATTGCTTTGTTAGTTGACTATAGAGAGCCGTATTTGCTAGATAATATTGACATTTCCCCAGATGAAATAAATACTGTCAAAGAAATGGGTGCTGATTTTTTCAGTGGTAAAGATGTGCTAAAAAATTATCAAGCAGCAAGGCTTGCTGTTGAGAGTATTGATAAATCTCAGCTTTATGATAACTTAGAAAAAATTAAGCAAGGTGAAACTATAAATGATGTATTTGCCCTGAAAAACTAACAAATTGCCCAAACGGACACAAAGCAGTTGGCTATGCTCGTGCCTCGAAAATTTTAGCCAGCTATTTTACGCCACTATTAACCTAGCATTCAAATACCCAAGATGTTATAATCGGGAGCATGCTTAGAACAGATGCCAGAAAGCGCAGCACCGAAGTGCAGCAACACAATCGGGAACAGACCATTCGGTTGTTCGCTGATGGAATGAGCCGTTATGAGATCGCTCGGGTCATTGATGTACACTATGCCACGGTGGGTGACTGGATTCGGCGGTATGAAAAGGGTGGCC
>JAKITM010000142.1 GCA_021648045.1 Lysobacterales bacterium | reverse complement strand
TGACGGAAATTACCGAACTGCTGGCCGGAAAACAAATCAACTTACATAGTTTTTCTGGTGATATTGTCGGTTCTTCAGCGGTATTCAAGTTTGTTCCTGTGGATTATGAAGCCGCCTATCTGGCGCTACAGGATGCTGATTATCAGGTGATAGCACACCGAAACCTGGTGGTGTGGATGGAGGATAAACCCGGTGCCCTGGCGCATCTGTCCCGGCGTATGAGTGATGGCGGAATAACAGCTCGCGGGGTGCATATCGTAGGTCATCAGGGCGATTGTTCACTGGTAGCGATAGAGGTCAAGGATCCTGTGCAGGCACGCGAGTTATTGGCCGATATTCTGGTTTAAATACTATTCATGTAGAGCTGTTAAAATATCTGGTTCTGCTGTTGTTTTTGTAGCCCCGCTGTGGGGTATGAGTATTGGTTATGAAAAACCCTGAATTATTATCACCTGCGGGCTCGTTAAAAAATATGCGCTATGCTTTTGCCTATGGCGCAGATGCAGTGTATGCAGGCCAGCCCCGGTATTCACTGCGGGTGCGAAACAATGAATTCAGTAAAGAGCATGTATTGGCAGAAGGGATTACTGAGGCCCATCGTCTGGGAAAGCTTTTTTTCCTTGCCTCAAATGTGGCACCGCACAATAACAAAGTAAAAACCTATCTGCGCGACCTTGAACCCATTATCGATATGGGCCCGGATGCCCTGATTATGTCTGACCCGGGGCTTATTATGCTGGTACGCGAGCGCTGGCCCGAGCAAACCATTCATTTATCGGTGCAGGCGAATGCGGTCAATTATGCAACCGTAAAATTCTGGCAAAGTTTCGGGGTGAAAAGAGTTATTCTTTCGCGCGAGCTTGGTCTAGAGGAAATCCGCGAAATTCGTCAATTATGCCCGGATATTGAACTGGAAGTATTCGTTCACGGTGCACTGTGCATGGCTTATTCCGGCCGTTGCCTGCTATCGGGATATATGAATCACCGCGACTCCAATCAAGGTGCCTGTACCAACTCCTGTCGCTGGAAGTACAAGGCTCAGGAAGCCCGACAAACCTCCACCGGAGATATTGTACCCATCGAGATGCCTATTCCGATGGAAACCATTGTTGAGCCAGAAGAAGCACCGATGATGCTGTTGGAAGAAGAAAATCGCCCAGGTGAATTCATGCCAGCTTATGAAGATGAGCACGGTACTTATATTATGAATTCCCGCGATCTGCGCGCGGTCCAGCATGTACATGAACTGGCCAGCATAGGTATCGATTCGATGAAAATTGAAGGTCGCACTAAATCCTATTATTACACCGCCCGCACCGCACAAATTTATGCACGGGCTATTGCTGATGCGGTTGCCGGCCGACCTTTTGATACCGGCATGATGGAAGAACTCGAAGGCCTCGCCAACCGTGGCTATACCGAGGGTTTTCTTAACCGGCACCCAACCGGCATGTACCAGAATTATGAAAAAGGCATATCCACCTCTGACCGGCAGCAATTTGTGGGTGAGGTGCTAGGGGTTAATAATGACTGGATGAGGATTGAAGTTAAAAATCGTTTTGAAGTCGGCGATAAGTTGGAGTTGGTTATGCCCGGCGGTAATTTACACTTTGATTTACCCGCACTCATTGGTCGTGACGGTGAACCAGCAACAGCAGCGCCGGGTTCAGGTCATGTAGTAAAAATTCCAGTACCTGAAGGTCTGGATGTAGCTAATATGGATGAGTTTGCCCTATTGGTCAGGTATTTGCCCCGCTAGATGAGGGGCCGGAGTAGAGTGGGCATTTATGCCCACGCGTAAAAACCAGCCAAGCCAAACCTGTTTCTTGGGTATTTATAATTTCGTTGCGTGGGCATAAATGTCCACCCTACTTGCGGGCATCAATACACTTCTGGCACATTCAAAAATAAGTGGAGCATGTTAAATTATATCTATTGTGAATCAGACTGAGGGGATATCATGTTCTGGATTATTCTTATTATCATCGCGCTTGTTTTTGCTGCGATTGTTATATATAACAAATTAATACGCCAACGCAATATCGTAGCGGAAGCTTGGGCTGGAATTGATGTGCAGCTTACCCGGCGTTTTGACTTAATTCCCAACCTGGTGGAATTGGTGAAAGCTTATAAAGAATATGAAGCCGGCACCCTGGAAGAAATTGTCCGCTTGCGTGCCGACACCAATGCGCCGGTTCAGCAGCGTGGTGCCAATGAATCCTTAATCAGCGGACAGATCAAAAAATTAATTGCCGTTGCTGAAGCCTACCCTGATCTTAAAGCCGATAAAAATTTCCGCCAGCTGCATGAATCACTAGTAGAAGTTGAAGATCATCTGCAATATGCACGGCGTTATTACAATGGTGCGGTTCGGGATAACAATATTCTGATTGAGAGCTTTCCCAGCAATTTGCTGGCCACAACATTTGGCTTCAAAAGTGCTGACTTCTTTGAAATTGAACTGGCCAGCCAACGGCAGGCTGTGGAGGTATCACTATGAAGCTATGGTTGTCACTACTAAGCTTTTTCTTTATAGCATCTGTTGCTGCCGAAGAACGCATCCATGAGTATCTGGTCGATATTTCCATCCACAAAGATGGTTCCATGCTGGTAACTGAAACCATTGATGTAAATATTGAAGGCGTGAATATCAGACACGGTATCTATCGAGACTTCCCGGTGCATTACAAAGATAAAAAGGGACTTAAATACAAGGTTGATTTTGAAATTATCTCAACCCAGCTAGATGGCGCTGCGGTGGCTAACAAGTTAAGCGATAAGCAAAATCACAAGCGCCTGTATCTGGGCAGTAAAAGTACGCTGGCACCAACGGGAAGGCATACTTATTCGATAAGTTACCGTACTAACTACCAACTGGGGTTCTTCGCAGAGCATGATGAACTCTACTGGAACGCCATTGGCCCGGACTGGGTGTTTCCGATCGACCGGGCTAGGGTAAGAGTGATGCTCCCTCAACAAGTCGCTGCTGCGAGTATCAAAACTGAATTCTACACTGGCAGTTATGGCGCTAAGGAGCAGGCGGCAAAATCCGGCAGCCTTAACGGTGGTGCTTGGTTTGAAACTAGCAAAGGCCTACCGCCAAATAATGGCTTTACTATCGTTATGAGTTTCCCCAAAGGTATTATTGCCGAGCCCACTCAGATGCAAAAATTCGAGCGGATGTTGCGTGATAATGCCGCAATATTATCCGCATTTGCAGGCTTGCTTGCATTATTGGTGTGGTTTATATGGATATGGAACAAGATTGGTCGTGACCCGCGCCCCGGGACGATTATTCCACGCTTTAAAGCACCTCCAGGTTTATCTCCGGCGGCCGTTCGCTATGTGAAAAATATGGGCTTTGATGACAAAGCTATGAGTGCAGCAATTATTAGTCTGGCAATCAAAGGTCATCTGCGGATTCACAACCCAGAGAAAAAAGAATACTCTCTGGAAAAAATCGATAGAGGCGACCCCGGCGTACGCTTGCGCGCTTTAAGCCGGGGGGAGCAGGCGTTACTGGATGCCCTGTTCGCAGATGGAGTCCACTCACTAGAACTAGACCAAAAGCAGTATAAGATACTTGGCCAAGCTAAGCTGGCATTGGCTACCGCCTTGAAACAGGAATATCACAACAAGCTGTTTAAAACCAATAGCGCATATATCCTGCCTGGTGTTGGTATCGTGCTACTGACGGTAATCGCAATGGTGATATTAGGCCCACCACCACCCTGGGTGATTATTCCTTTTGTAATAATGAGCCTGGTGACGGTTACTTTATTTGCTTTTTTACTGCGCGCACCCACTTATTCAGGGCGCAAGGCACTAGATGAAATAGAAGGCTTAAAAATGTACCTTGAGACAGCGGAGAGTGAGCGTCTCAACCGAATGAAATCTCCGGAACTCACCCCGCAAGTTTTTGAAACTTTCCTGCCATTTGCTTTCGCCCTGGGCGTACAGAATGATTGGAGTGATATCTTCAAAAATAAACTGACACAGGCGCTGACTGATAGTAGTGGGCAAGCCAATAAATATAAGCCGGCCTGGTATAGCGGTTATCAGGTAAGTAACCTCGGGCAACTAGGGTTTCTTGCGAATATGGGCGACACTCTTGGCAGCCAGCTGTCAACGGCAGTCACACGATCTTCAAGCCCGCCCGGCAGCAGCTCAGGTTCGGGTGGAGGCGGCTTCTCCGGCGGTGGTGGCGGTGGAGGCGGCGGTGGTGGTTGGTAATTGAAAGCTCTTGTTTCAAGCTGAAATGCTTATGCCTGACTTTTAGACAAGCTTAGACTAAATTAAACGGGGTTGCTCCAAGCACAACAATTTACTTTTGGTTGGCAGCCCGCCCGCGTAGCCAACCAGTTTGCCATTACTGCCAATGATTCGATGGCAGGGAATTATAATGCCAATGGCATTAGCACCATTGGCACTGGCAACGGCGCGGACGGCGCTGGGCTTGTCTATAGATTCTGCCAGTTCAAGATAGCTGGCGGTTTCCCCGTAAGGGATTTTTAGCAGGGCTTGCCAGACTGATTTTTGAAACTCTGTGCCTATGGTTAACAGTGGAATAGTAAAAGATTTACGCTCGCCGCTGAAATACTCTTCCAGCTGGTTACGGGTAGCCGCTAAAACTTCATTATCCTGTTCGATATATTTAGCCTTCAGG
>JAKITM010000141.1 GCA_021648045.1 Lysobacterales bacterium | reverse complement strand
GTTCGTGGAGTGCCGAAAATGTCCCCCAGTGATGTAATGCAAATTATAAAGAGCCTCTCCGCGCGCGAATTTTTTCGAAGATACCCAGAAATAAAAAGGCAATATTTTTGGGGTGGAAAATTATGGAGACAAAGTTATTTTGTGGAAACGATAGGAAATGCAGATGAGAAGAGCATTCGAAAGTATGTTCAAAATCAGTTAATGGAAAACGATAAGATAGAAACTAAATCCGAGCAACTGAAACTGCTCTAAAAACTCGGTCGCTTGCGGCCGAGTTTTTTATTCAAGTTGCAAGCGCAAACACTGTTAATATGTTCTGTAAGAATTGTCCATCGGCTCTTGCGGCGCTCTAAAGTCGTATCGTTTTTTTGGGCGTGAATTGAGTGACCAAGTTTGTAATGGCAACTTGATGTTACCAGATATTCTCCCAATTAATACTTTCCCCCTGTTTTTCTCGCTGCTCTAATCCATGACAAGTGTTGAGTGCTTTTTGTTGAATTTCCACTAAACTCTTGTTGGCATATGCCATATCAATAGCTTGAATATATATCACATCTTTTGCATTATTTTGTTTATACGGTTGGTTTATTCCTATTCGCTCTAATATTTTATCTTTACCTTCAGGGGCGCCAACCTCTAAACCACAGGCAATATCTGCCCATAATATAAAAACCACATTTACATAGGATTTACAGTGTGTAAAAGCCGGGTCGCCTCGACTCACTGCCTCCATTGTATTGGCCAAATTAGGCTGCTTAGCTTGTTCACAAACTCCAGCTTGGACAGATAAAGGCAAAGCCATCGTTAATAACAACAATGCTAACTTAAGCATATTGAGTGTGTTTGTAGCTGATGACCTATTCATTGAATCAAGCTCCTGATATATTTATTTATCGTTCCTGCGCTCCCGCGCGGAAATGTATATGGTGGGTTGGGCTAAAAAGCATGCCAGATAGTAAAAACTTCCGCATTCTGCTCGCGCCCCTTACCTGCGCCCATGCAGGCCAGCCGGGAACGGGGTAGCTATAGTTTTTTATTGGCTATACACTTTTCCAAAACAGCCTGACGAATCTCCTTAAGGCTGCTGCCTTTTCGGTACTCGCTATCTACTATGTACGCATATACCATTGGCGAATCCATATCTCGCATAGACTCTGGCAATACTAGGGGGTCACCACTAGACTCGCCCAAAGCCCGCATTGAGTCTTCGCTTGCGAGCCCGACAAATTTATAACAAGGGTGATCTTCGCCTATGTCTTCCGCCAAATCTTTTGGAGTTTGTAATTGATTTGTCTTCGACTGTTCATCCGCAGCCGAACACGAGAGTGCTACAAGTCCGAGGGTTAATAATAATACTAACTGAAATCCATTTTTCTTATACATATACTACTCCTGTAAAGTAAATATTATTTAATTTGATCTTGAAGGCACTTGATTTATAGAATGTAAATCCCCAGCGAAATCTTACCAGTGAATTACCTCACCCCTCTTTTCACGCGCCTCCAGTCGGCGACAAGCCTTAAGTGCTGCTTGCTGAGTTTTCTCCAAGCTTTCACCAGCATAAGCCATATCAACAACCCGAACATCGATTACATCAGATGCACTATGTGGGTTATGTGGTGGGTTCAGACCAAGCGCATTTAATTTTTTCGCTTTGTCTTCAAGGATGTTTAAATCCTTGGAACAGCCAATTCCTGCCCAAATCAAGAATGCCATATTCACATGGCTCTTACAGTAAGAGAAGTCAGCATCTAGAATATCTACTGTCTTCATAGTATCGGCAAGGTTTGGCAAGCGACCCTGCTCACAGAACTCTGCCTGAGCAGTTAGTGGCAAAATTAACAGCCATAACAAAGCTAGCTTTAATTTTTTAAGCATTGTGGTAGTTAGCTCTTTATACAATTTATCAAGCTCCAGGGTCGACCAGCCTGGGCTGCCAGTAAGGGTTATAGAGGTTAGCATATTCAATTCTGCCATCTCTACGCCAGAAGGCCGATGCTTTGCTGTCTACCGGGCGCATAAAATAAGTTTCCGCTTTGGAAAAAGCATACATAGTATTCGCATTACTATCTGCTTCTACATCAAATCGTGGCTGGGCGCTTTTGCCGTTATCTTCTAGTACCTGCCCCCATAAACGAGTCTGGTCATTGGTGCTTCTTAACGGTTTTTCCAATAATACCGTCACTTTCGGCCCAACAAAGTCTTCGCCTCTTTCCTTGATTGTGTAAAAGTTCCGTAGTGTGCTTATATTCTGAACCAGGTTGCTTCTATCGAAGGTGGCCGCAGCTGAAGCCGCAGCATCGTTGTTCCAGGCACCACGCCCCCAACGACAGTCGAGAATTGGACGCCACCTACCATCGTTACATCTTTTTTCAGCTCCATACAAACGCTCACCGGTATCAAAGTAGTCATAGTCATCACCAGATTTATCCTCATTCAAGGCATGTGCAGCACCCCAGCCAATTGGCATGTTAAATACTGAGCGCCAGCGCCAGCGCCCGCGCCAGTTCGGAGCATAAACTTCGATATCTATACCTAAGGTATCCATCGCACTCCAGTCCCAACCATACTCATTTCCATTTACCAAGACACGCTCAAAATCTGAACCACCTACTTTCCTTGCGGTGAACCTAGTAAGCGGTATAGGAAGTGGTGCTCGCACATTCCAAGCACGGCGTTCGGTAAATTGATCGCGAGAATTACTTACGATTTCCGCAAACTCGTCATATCTTTCTAAATCTTTTCTGGCTTTAGCACTAGAACCTCGTTCCGGCTCATCCGTATAATGAAGCTTGCTATTAAGTGACTGGTAACTCTTAGCTAAAGATATCGCTGTTAATGCGGAGACAAACTTAACATCCGGGTCATTCTTTTTCGCAACGGCTTTATAAATTTCTATAGCCGAAATCTGAAGTGCAACATGCACGCCACGCTGAGCCGCAGCCAGGCCAGCTATAACATAATCTATACCCAAGACTGCATATTCCGCAAAATAATTCACGCCTGTTGCTACGGCCTCCATAACTTGCTTCAAAATCTCTGTAGCAACTCCGACATAGGGAATCCAGCCAGCAACGGTATCAAGGTTTATTGCCATTTGCTCTAGATAATTTATCCACGAAGCCATGCCTACCATTTGCCCAATAGCAGCCTGGTTTGCCACCATGGCGCGGTTGGTATAGGCCACAAAATTAAGGTCACGGGAGATGATATTAGCCACACTGTAAGCCGCGGCATCGGCAGCATTTTGCTGGCGCATCTTGCTGGATGTTAGCTGGCCACTGTTATACAGGGTAACAGTAGATAAACCCATAACTCCTATTAATACAACTAAAAGAACTGCAGCATAGCCGCGTTGTTTGCGCATGTCGTATATCTTAATCATTTTGTTTCACCTTCAATATACTCAAAAACTCGAACAGGAAATCAGTTACTCCAGAACACATTCACCCTGCGATTAAGAATGCGCCCCTCTTCAGTTAAATTCGAAGCAATAGGCTGGGTTTCTCCGGCTCCATATATTTTTAACTTAACTGCAGGAACTCCGTACTCTGCAACTAAAAGACTACGAATATATTCCGCTCGCTGGCGAGAGAGTCTTTCGTTAGCTACCGCACTTCCTGAATTATCGGTATGCCCGATTACGGTGTACTCATAGGAATTATTCACTATTATAAAATTTGCAATCGCGGCTAACTCATCACTTATATCGACATCAGGCTCTACAAAGCTTTCGGAAAATAGAATTGTATTATGATCCAGTTGGGTTCCATCAATCTCCCAACCACTGGCAGCCCTTAGGGAAGAAAGGTCGAGATTAAGTGAAAAATCATCTACCGGTAATGGATAAATTTTATCTATTATTAACCGAGGTTTACTATCAGATTCATTCACATAGGCAGATAAATGCATTGTTTTCCCAGTGTCAAGAAGCTTTTTATACAGCGCATAATATTGGTTTTTCTGCTCGCCAAGCGTATGCTTACCTATATACAACCTCCAACCAGCATAATCACCACAGGCATCACCTGCGCAACTATAAACTTTAGCAAAGCGGCTGCTCTCCATGGCCTTTATCACCCCAGCATATACGCCCGCAGAACTTAAATCAGCCGGGTAATCATACACATCACGCCATACAGCAGCTTCCACTTGTTGCATAAACTCAGGGCGGTAACCTTCACTAAAGGAATCCTCATCGCTCGCTTGGTAGATCATCTTTCCGCTTATCAGATCATATTTGTCGAAAGCTTCATACGCGGAGTGAAATATCTCTGTAGACATGCCCGAATGGTAAACAATTGGTGCAGCAAATAGCTGACCCGCTCCCATAGCAATTAGCAGCGTTAGGAATAATGACTTTTGTTTCAAATTTTTCATAAAATATTCTTTTTGTTTAATACTGATTTTCAGTATTCGGGGTTTTGTAAACAATTAAGGCAATTGGCCTTCTGAAAAAACCGGTGATTGCATTCTCATTACAGACTGTGAAGTTACCGCGACATAATAGTTCCTAGATCCAGCAAGACCTCCAGCAAATGTTACCGCGTTGCAAACTCTCTGTTCCGCACTAACAGCACCAAAATTTAATATGGTTCGATATACAAGCTGATCTAAACCAGGGGTAATCAGGCGGTGACACCATAGCGTCTTTATCTTTAAAATATTTGCATCC
>JAKITM010000023.1 GCA_021648045.1 Lysobacterales bacterium | reverse complement strand
TAGAAGAGTTGATGCATCATTGCCATTATTGGGTATGCATCTTACGATAAAAAATTGAACAATTCCGTTACGAAAGGTGATGTTTCCATTGCCAAAAACTATCTTAATGAACAAGAAATGAAATTATTGGGTTTATTAGTTGAACAATACTTAGCTTTTGCCGAAACTATGGCACAACAACAGACGCCTATGTATATGAAAAATTGGTTAGAACGTTTAGATAGTATCTTAGAGTTGAACGGACGAGAATTATTAACTCACGCGGGAAAAATTAGTCATAGTATGGCTGTTGAAAAATCAAATATCGAATATAAAACGTTTAAAAAAAGATTAAAAAAGCAGCAAAAAGAAGACAACTTGATGGAAATTGTAAATGATATAGATAGGTTAAAGAAACATTGATTGCTTCTTGAATTAAAATGCTTTTTCAGATATTAATGCTCAATTATAAAACATCATATTCAGAGAATAGAATTTTATTAACTCAAAATAAATTGCAACATGAAAAAAATATTTAGAATACCTTTTACTTTATTTCTTTGTTTTTTTATGTTCAATTCGCATGCCCAAGAAACGTATATTTATTTTTCGCATTTAGATGATTCGGGGTCAATTTTTCAATACTTTGATGACGGAACATGTAATTTGAAGACAAGTATTTCATCTGATGAGCCTATTTTTGGTGATATAGCAGTAGATCCTGATGGTGTATTGTATGGATTAACACTATCTGGAGAAATAAGGAAAATTAATTTACTAAATGGAACCACAACATTAATTAATTAATTTAGTGACTTTTCAGCACATACTGCTTGCACAATTGATTGGGAATATAATCTATATACCTTGAATTATTTTAACAAACTTAACAATGATCTTTTTCGCATTGATGTTGAAAACAATTCTTTTTTGGATCTAAATCTTATCTGTAATAATAATGAAAATATTTTTGGATTATCATCGACTAGTGATGTACTATCATCGGCATGTAATCTTGAGGTAACTTCTGTTGATTGTTTAGTTGATGTTGACTTATTTAATCGTCAGACTGAATTGATGATTTTTCCAAATCCGGCACAGAATGAGATTCATTTACGAACAGATATTCTTATCGAATCTATATGTATCATAAATTTTGATGGAACGATTGTAAAAACTTTTTCCCTTCCTTCTTCTACAATATCAGTTGAAAATTTAGAGAACGGTTTGTATTTTTTAAAAATTACATATCGAGGAAATATGGAGATAATACGCAAGTTTATTAAGATATGATTGATCATGAGAATGAGCTGAGTGAGTAAGGACAGTGTAAACCGCTGTAATTATGCGGTTTCTGTCAATGAGGTTGTTTTAGAAGCTTGTGAACATTTATCTTAAGAATGGAAGGTGAATTTTGTATATTAATTTTGGTTCATGCCCAAAGTTTATTAATTTTAAAACATCATTAGCTAGAATTTTAAGACCTAATAATAAGCACTTTCGAGTTTGAATATAAACAGCAGTTATGGGGATACCACAAGCCGATTATGATCGCTGGCGGGATGGGCAATATCCGCCGGCAGCATGTTGAAAAACACATTATTCCGGTGGCTGCACCGATCATTGTTCTCGGTGGCCCTGCCATGTTAATTGGCCTGGGTGGTGGTGCTGCATCCTCAATGGGTTCGGGCAGCAGTGGCGGCGATCTTGATTTCGCCTCGGTGCAGCGCGAAAATCCGGAAATGGAAAGGCGTTGTCAGGAAGTCATCGACCAGTGTTGGGCGCAGGGCGATAACAATCCGCTGATATCTATCCATGATGTAGGTGCCGGCGGACTTTCCAACGCGCTGCCTGAATTACTGCATGATAGTGGCAGGGGCGGTGCGCTTGAATTACGCCAGATCAATTCAAGCGACCGCTCGATGTCGCCGATGCAAATATGGTGCAATGAAGCTCAAGAACGCTTCGTAATGTCGGTACAACCTGAACGACTGGATGATTTTCTGGCGATTTGCAAACGCGAACGCTGCCCGGTGGCAGTGGTTGGTGAAGCGACCAATGATGGCCACTTGCACCTCAGTGACCGTTTGCTGGGTGATGCCCCTGTAGATTTACCCATGGATGTTTTTCTTGGAAAACCACCGCGGATGCAGCGTGAAGCAGAGCATGTTGAGATAGCCTCCACAGCCTTTGATATGGCATCGATAGTATTAGCCGAAGCTATTGAGCGGGTTCTCAGCCTGCCGTCGGTTGCCTCAAAACAATTCCTAATTACCATCGGCGATCGCAGTGTTGGCGGCCTAGTGGTGCGTGATCAGATGGTCGGCCCCTGGCAAATCCCGGTAGCCGATTGTGCAGTAACCGCCAGTGGCTTTAGTGCCAGCACTGGCGAGGCGATGGCGATGGGTGAGCGCAGTCCGTTGGCAGTAGTGAATGCACCGGCATCAGGACGCATGGCTGTGGCTGAAGCGATAACCAATATAGCCGCAGCACCAATAGACAAACTAAGCGATATTAAGCTATCCGCTAACTGGATGGCGGCTACCGGCAACCCAGGACAGGATGCGGCTTTATTTGATACAGTGAAAACAGTTGGAATGGAATTATGTCCGCAACTGGGGATTGCCATCCCCGTGGGCAAAGACTCCTTATCCATGAGCACTCGCTGGGAAGATCAACAGGGCAATAGTCGAAAAATGCAGGCGCCCTTATCTTTAATCGTTACCGCGTTCGCGCCGGTTACTGATGTTAATCGCAGTTTGACACCTCAACTTTGCCCGCCTGAAAAGGTTGCTGACACTTGCCTGTTGCTGCTAGATTTAGGGCGGGCTAGAAATCGTCTCGGTGCATCAGCAGTGGCACAAGTCTACTCACAGCAGGGTGGGGAGGTTGCCGACCTTGATAATGCTGCCGATTTAAAAGCCTTTTTTAAGCTCATTCAGAAATTAAACACCGCAGATAAATTACTGGCCTATCACGATCGCTCAGATGGCGGCTTGTTGACCAGCCTGTTGGAAATGGCGTTTGCGGGTCAGGTCGGTTTGGAGATCGGCTTGCCGGGTACAGAAAAAGACAGTCTGAAATGGTTGTTTAGTGAAGAACCAGGTGCGGTGATGCAGATTCGCTGTACAGATTTAGTGATGGTAGAGGCCGCAATTGCGGCAGCAGGGTTAGCTGATTGCTGTCATTGTATCGCCACAGTGATAACTGAAAAGCAAATATCTATTCAAGCTGGCGGCAAAACCCTGTATCAGGCTGAATTGAAAACACTACAGCAAACTTGGGCGGGTACTAGTTACCATATCCAGCGTTTACGCGATAACCCTGAATGTGCAGATGAGGAATTCAACCGAATTGCTGCAGAGCAACAGACTTATTTAAGCCCGAAACTCACTTTTGACTGGCCGCTGCCCTCCTCAGGCGTTACTGATATGGCCGACAAACCACGGGTTGCTATTCTCAGAGAGCAGGGAGTTAATGGTCAGGTTGAGATGGCCGCAGCTTTTTATCTAGCCGGTTTTGAAGCCGTGGATGTGCATATGAGCGACCTATTTTCCGGACGGGTTAAGTTAGCTGATTTTGATGGCTTTGTTGCCTGTGGCGGTTTTTCCTATGGCGATGTACTGGGTGCCGGCCGTGGTTGGGCCAAGTCGATTTTATTCCATCAGCAAATGCGTCAGCAGTTTGAAGCATTTTTGGCAGACCCCCGACATTTTGCTTTGGGTGTCTGTAATGGCTGCCAGATGTTGGCAAGTCTGCGCGATATTATCCCCGGTGCTCAGCACTGGCCGCATTTTATCCGCAACCGATCCGAGCAGTTTGAAGCTCGTTTATCCCTGGTCGAAATTCAAGCCTCGCCATCTTTGTTTTTTGCTGGCATGGCCGGTAGTCGCTTACCGGTTGCCAGTTCCCACGGTGAGGGTCGGGTAGACTGGAGTGCCAGCGATGCAGCTGCTGCCAAGGTCGCCATGCGCTATATCGAAGCTGATGGAACGCCGGCAGTGCAGTATCCCGCAAACCCTAATGGCTCTGCTGAGGGAATAAATGGCTTGACCACAGCCGATGGCAGGGTCACGATTATGATGCCGCATCCGGAACGCAGCTTAAGTAGCAGTAATTTTTCCTGGGCACCGGCGGACTGGACGCAAGAATCACCTTGGCGGAAAATGTTCATGAATGCTTATTCATGGTCATTGAGCCAGCGGAATTAATAACAAGCAACTGAACTGGAAACGCCGTAGACAATGACCAAACATACCGAAAAACAGCTGGATCTCGTATCGAAAAGCCCGGTGAGGGATCTGTTCATGCTCTCGGCGCTGTGGATGCCTCTGGGATTCTTTTTCTGGTTTAAAGTATCAACCGTTTTGGTAATCCCGGTAGCCGGGCTGGTGACCTGGTTGCTGGAACAAAACCTGGGTGAGTCGTTTTATGATTTGCTGCAAAATAGTTATATGCTGGAAATTGCCACCAATATTCCTTTAAATGAGAAAGTTCAGGGCCGTCTGGCAGCGCTCTCTTTTGATGTAAACCCGATGGTTTATGGTTATGGCATACCGCTGATATTCGGTTTAATCATGGCAACACCCGGCAGTTGGAAAAAACGGATGTTCGATATGCTTGGCGGCTATTTTCTACTGGTAGTAGTGCAAACTTGGGGAGTCTTCTGGGAAGTGCAAAAGCACTTACAATTTACATTTCTCGGCACCGCTGCAGGTTCAGCAACAGCCAGTGAGCTTTCGCCCACTGTAATCGCACTGTGTTACCAGCTGGGATACTTGATCCTCCCGGCAGTAGTCCCCGTTGCCTGGTGGATATTACGCAATCGAGTATTCTTAGAACAACATGTACTAGACCGGAGGTTCCAGCAATTCGGACGAAACAATAAATAATATCAACAATAATGCCAATAAGAATATTCGTAAATTAGAGCTGCCTGTGTGTCGGCTGAGTGTCGGCTGGAATAAGTTTTTATAAATTACAGCTGAACCAGTCGCAACAGTGGCGGTCGTAGTACTGTTCGCTGCCGCTCAGGCTATAATGGCGGCAGTTATTACCTACAACAGGGGAGCTCAGTGAGCCAAGCAGTCGAAGCGCTGGTGGATACCGGTACAGAAACACAAAAAGATGAACTGATTGAGCAGTTGCTTAGTGCAGCTTATCTGAAACCAGACGACCTAGATCGCGCGCGTACGGTGCACGCAGAGCAGGGTGGTGATTTGGTTAACCTGTTGGTACGCCTCGGGCTGGTGTCCGAACGCAATGTATCCCAAACCTTGTCAAAGCTACTCGACCTGCCATTGTTTGATATTAAACAACTGCCGGATGAAGGTATAGAGCTGGGTACAGTATCGTATCGATTCCTCAAACAAAATTTTCTACTGCCTTTAAGTAGTGATGATGACGGCTGGCTGGTAGTTGCGGCCAATCCGCGGGATGAATTTATCAGCCGGGCGCTGGAAATGGCCTCCGGCAAGAAAGTCCGTTATCTCATCGGTATACCATCCGACATTGAGGCCAGCCTAGAAAAATTCTATGGCGGCGGCCGTAGCATGATGGGTGAAATTGCTGAAGGTCTTGGTGATATTGATGCTGAGGATGGTGAAAGCGTAGAGCATCTGCGGGAACTGGCATCTGAGGCGCCGGTTATCAGGTTGGTTAACCTGATTATGCAACGGGCGGTTGAATCCAGAGCTTCAGATATTCATATTGAGCCTTTCGAAAACCATCTCAAAGTCCGCTATCGCATCGATGGTGTATTGCAAGAGGTCGAATCCCCACCACCGAGTTCCGCAGCTGCGGTAATTTCGCGAATTAAAATCATGGCTAAGCTGAATATCGCAGAACGCCGATTGCCACAAGATGGACGCATTATGCATCGGGTTCAGGGCAAAGAGCTGGATTTGCGTGTTTCAACCATTCCAACAGCTCATGGCGAGAGCGTGGTAATGCGTATCCTCGATCGTGAATCGATAGTCCTGAATTTTTCTGAGTTGGGTTTTGATCAACAATTACAGCAGCAGTTTGTACGCCAACTGGAAATGCCCCACGGTATTATCTTGGTAACTGGCCCCACCGGCTCGGGTAAAACCACCACGCTTTATACCGCCCTATCGCAGCTGAATACCAGCGAACGAAAAATTATTACAGTTGAAGATCCAGTAGAGTATCAACTAGAGGGCATCAATCAGATACAGGCAAAAGCCTCTATCGGCCTTGATTTCGCATCGGCATTACGCGCTATCGTACGCCAGGATCCCGATATCATAATGATTGGTGAAATGCGTGACCTTGAAACCGCCAAAATTGCCATCCAGTCGGCACTAACCGGCCACCTAGTGCTTTCTACCATCCACACAAATGATGCTGCCGGTGCTGTGACCCGAATGCTGGATATGGGGGTTGAAGATTATCTGCTGACTTCCACGGTGAACGCAATTTTGGCGCAACGGCTGGTGCGTACACTTAATCAGGAAACTGCAGAGGCCTATGAGGTGTTGCCGGAAATGGCGGCTGAATTAGGTTTGGATGAACTTGCAGGCAGTGGTCCACACACTTTTTATCATGCCGTTGGATCAACAGCAACGCCCACAGGTTACAAGGGGCGTACTACCATTATTGAACTACTGGAAATGACCGATGCCGTGCGTCGACTGGTCATCAGTCGCGCAACAGCGGGTGACATTCAAAACCAGGCGGTAGCTGATGGCATGCGGCTTATGTATGCCGATGGCCTCAACAAATGCTTGCAGGGTGTTACTACCCTGGAAGAAATCCTCCGAGTTTCTCAGGATGTCTAACCATGCCTTTGTATGAATATAAAGCGGTAGCGCCATCGGGCGAGGTGGTTCAGGGTAGCATGGAGGCCGTCAGCCAGGATGCGGTAATTGCTAAACTGCAGGCCGAGGGCAATTTGCCGCTGTCGACCAAAGAAGCCAGCAAGAGCGGCTTCAATCTCAGCAATATGCGCCTGGGTCGCCAGGGCATGTCGGCGGCGGAAGTAGGTCAGTTTACCGAACAGATGGCAACTTTATTGGGCGCCGGTCTGCCGCTGGATCGCTCTTTGACGGTGCTGGCGGATTTGGCTGAAAATGAGAAAACTAAAAAAGTGGTCACTACATTACGCGATAAAGTTCGCGGTGGTGAGCCCTTTTCAAAAGCCCTTGAAGCACAGCAGCACAGCTTTAATAAGCTGTATATTAATATGGTGCGAGCTGGCGAAATCGGCGGCACGCTTGATGTTACCCTTGACCGCCTGGCGGTATACCTGGCAAGCTCGAAAGACCTCAAAGACAGCGTAGTATCGGCCTTAATTTATCCCATCTTGTTGGTGGTGCTGGCCATCGGCTCGTTAATTTTACTGTTGGTTTATGTGATTCCGCAGTTCACGCCTATTTTTGAAGAGTTGGGCGGCGACTTACCTATGCTAACTCGCATAGTACTGGCTATTGGTGGGGCACTGCAGAGCTACTGGTGGTTAATGGCAGGAATAGCGTTTTTTGCGGTGTATGCGTTTCGCAGTATGCTTGCTGATGAGCATAAGCGCCGTGCTTGGGATGGCTGGCTGCTTAAACGCCGCTGGGTTGGCGATTTGGTTTCCAAACTTGAAACCGCACGCTTGGCGCGAACACTGGGAACTTTATTAACCAATGGTGTTCCATTACTTTCAGCGCTGGGTATTGCTCGCAATGTTCTTGGCAATACGGTAATGCAGGATGATATTGCTGAGGCTAGGGTGCAGGTGCAGTCCGGTGGCTCGCTGGCGCAAAATCTTGCAGCCTCCGGGCATTTTCCCAAATTTGCCCTGCAGATGGTCAGTGTTGGTGAGGAAACTGGTCAGTTGGATGCCATGCTGACAAAAGTAGCAGATGCCTATGACCGTGAAGTACGCACTACAATTGACCGCTTAATGGCATTGTTTGTGCCTTTATTAACTTTGTTACTGGCTGGCATGATTGGCCTGATTGTAATGTCTGTGTTGGTAGCAATTTTAGGAATTAATGACCTGGTTGCCTGAACAATTGTTCTGAGTACAATACCCGCAGCCTCTTAATCGAACGTGAAATGGAAGTAAAAATGAAACACAATAAAAGCTTATACAAAATCAAGCCTACACCGTCGCAACAAGGTTTTAGTTTGATCGAAATACTAGTAGTGCTGGTATTAATCGGTTTACTGGCAGGCTTTCTGGTGCCTAATATCACCTCGAAATTCGGAGCCGGGCAACAAAAAGCCGCCATGGGCCAGGTTGAGCGCCTAAAGCAGTCGGTAGAGGAATACAACTTTCTCTGGAATAACCGCTATCCCGAATCATTAAATGACTTGATCAAACCGCTGCCCGGGCAGAAAGAAGGTATGGTTAAGTCATCCTTGCTGAAAGACCCCTGGGGCCGGCCTTACCAGTATGAGTACCCGGGTCAGCACGGTGAATACGATATCTATTCCTACGGTGCCGATGGACAGCCGGGCGGCGAAGGTAAAAATGCTGATATAAATAGCTGGGAATAACAGCTGAAATAGCATGTATGCGGTGACTCACAGGCCAAAATTAGCACGCGGTTTCACATTAATTGAAATCTTGGTGGTCATGGTGTTAATCGGCCTGATGGTCAGCATGGTTGGTCTTTCCCTGAGTAAAAGCGTTTCCAGGGCAGAAGTACGCAACGCCTCACGGGATGTGCTCAGCGCCTTACGCTACACCCGTACTCAGGCCATCGTTACCCACAGCGAGCAGGTGCTGATGGTGGATCTGGAAAACCGCACTATCAGTGCGCCGGGGAAAAAACCCATTAAGTTACCCAAAGGTATCGAGCTTGGGATGACCACTGCATTGCGTGAACAACAAACAGAAACTCTTGCAGGCATTCGCTTTTTCCCCGATGGCGGCTCAACCGGCGGCAAACTGTTTCTGACCGTCGGTGAGCGTGAATTTAGTATCCATATCCAGTGGCTTACCGGTGAAGCCAAGCTGGTAAAATCCTGATGCCTTTTCTCAAATTGCCCATTATAAACCTGAAAAAGCAGCGAGGTTTTACCTTGCTGGAAGTGCTGGCAGCATTTGTATTATTTGCGCTCTCGTTCGCCACCATAATGCAAGTCCTTACTGGCTCAATTCGCAATACCGCCCGCTCTCAGGAATATACCCAGGCGACTCTCTGGGCTGATTCGATAATGGCCGAAGTTGGTCTCGATGCACCGATTGAAAGCGGTGGAGCCAGTGGCCGCTTTAATGATAAATATAGTTATCACTTGGATATTTCAGAATATGAAATGATAATTGGCGAGGATAGTCTGGCATCTGAAGCCTTGCCGGTACAGCTCTACCGAGTGGCGGTTGAGGTCAGTTGGGGCGAGAGCAGTAACCCGGCCACCGCCCGCTTTGTCACCCTAAAGGCGATTAACGGTAACGAGCAATGAATGTCGTCGAAATAAAGCAGCAGCGAAACGACGGCTTCACACTGATAGAGATGCTGTTAGCGATCACTCTGATGGCGGCCATTTTGGCGTTGGTCTATGGCGGTATGCAAGCCACCACCCGGGCAACCCTGCGCGGCGAGCAGTTGATTTCAGCAAGCCAGTCGATGCGTATGACCCATCAGTTTATCAGCCGCCAGATTCACCAAATGCTGCCGATGCACTGGGAGGGTGAGGGTGAAGAGGCGCAAATGTTCCTAGGCGATAACGCCAGCATTACCTGGGTAGGACCAATGCCGGGTTATTTGGGTTTTGGTGGTCCGCAGTTACAGCGACTGGAAGTTGGCAATGGTGAAAAAGGCCGAGAATTGCATTTCAGGCACGCCATTTTAGTGGAGGGTAAAAGTGAGCTTGAAGCCCAGGACCCAATTGTGCTGCTGGAAAATGTTGATAATTTGCAATTTGAGTTTCTTAAGTCGGATGAAGAAGAAAAAACCGCCAGTTGGCAGGCAGATTGGGAGGAAGCAGGAGCGTTGCCACTGGCAGTGCGCTTGAGTCTGGAATTCACCGACACTGGAATCAACCTGGTCTGGCCGGACTTGGTAGCATCGAGTTATAACAGTCGGATATCAGGCAGCAGTGGTGGCCGTGACCGTTATCAGCGAGCTATTCAGGACTTGATCAAAAAACGCAATGACAGCCGAGGGAACAACTGATGCCGGCTGCTGTCACTTACTCTATGCGTTTATCTTCTAAACTTTCAGTCAGTGCTTCACAGAGGCAAACAGGCGTTGCCTTAATTATTGTGCTCTGGGTGCTGGTGCTGGTTACCATCACAGTCGGTTCGTTTTCAGTCTCGGCGCGTACCGAAAACCTACAGGCTCGGCAATTACTTGACGGCACTCGTGCGCGTTATGCAGCCGAGGCGGGTATTGCCATGGCAGTGTTGAATTTACGCAATCCCGATATTGTTAATCGTTGGGTACCGGATGGCCGAATTTATGCATTGCCCTTTGAAGAGGCCAATCTGGAAATTTCCATTATTGACGAACGCGGCAAGCTGGATATCAATGTGGTCGATGAGTTAACTCTCGGTAGCCTGCTAATCGGAGCGGGTATTGATGAAATGCAGGTGTTGCCGCTGGTAGCGGCTATTCTTGACTGGCGAGACCCAGATGATGCAGTCCGCTTAAATGGAGCGGAAGATGCAGAGTATGGCAGTGCAGAGCTGCCCTATGGCCCACGCAATGGCAACTTTGTGATTCTGGACGAACTACAACAAGTTTTAGGGATGAATTACGACCTCTATCGCAAACTTGAACCGGCTTTAACGGTATACTCTCGTCGCAGAACAATTGATCCGGCATTTGCACCATTTGAAGCCCTGATGGTGATGCCGGGAATGACCGAAGATATTGCCCGGGATTTTATTAATCAGCGCCAGTCACGAGATAATAGCGGTGATAACACCCTGTTGTTGCCGGACGGCAGTGCGGTGGCCATGCGTGGTATTGGGCCAACTCAGAGCATCAGTATAAAAGCTACTATGCCGAGCGGTGTTTGGGAACGACTGGAGGTAACAATCAGTCTGTCGCCGGGGAAAAACCAGCAAGCATTTCAAATAATGCGCTGGAAAGAAGGAGTGTGGGAGTCTTGAGTTGTCATTACTAGATTCAGTTAACCAAAAAATGCACAGTCTGGGTAGCCAGTTACGCGACAGCGGCGCGGGCCGCTTTTGGCACTGGTGGATGGCGGAGCTGCGTGCGTTGCTGCCTGCCAGTTGGCGCGCACGCCTGTTAGCTGAGGCGCGGCCGCTGCAAATAATTCCGCTAACTGGATCAGCAGAAGAGGCAACTTATCAGTTTCTTACCGATAATGACCACCAGTTGGAGTTGCCAGCCAGCAGTGACCCGGAATTAGTACAACAACAAGTCCAGCAATTATTACTAGATGCTGAGCTTGAAAACCCCGAAAAAGTTTTATTTCTGGCAGATTCCGCAGTGCTGCAAACTGAAGTCAGCTTACCGCTGGCTGCAGAAGGCAGGCTTCGTCAGGCACTTGAATTTGATCTCGACCGGCAGACCCCGTTCCGCAACAGTGATGTTTATTTTGATTACCGCATCAATCGTCGGGATAAAGCCCATAACCAACTACATTTACAGCTTTACCTAGTACCCCGACCGCTAGTGGTTGAGCAAATTCAACTGCTGCAAAAAATGGGTGTTGAGATTAATCGCGTCGCTATTGTCGGTGATACAAGAACACAAGAGCAACAAATCAACCTGCTGCCCGAAGAAATGCGCGCGCTCAGGGTGAATAAAAAAACGCGCTTTAATCATATCTTGCTAGTTGTGGTATTACTGTTGCTGGCAGTTGCTATGCTGCAATCTATCCATGTGCGAGAACAGTATGTGGAAGAGTTGGAAACGGCAATTGCCTCGGTTTCCAAAGAGGCGCGTTTGGTCTCGAATATGCGCAAACAAATTGTCGATGCTACAGAAGCTGCCGGCTTTCTTGCCAAGCGGGAGACCGAGTACCCAGAAGATATCGAAGTTATCGCCGAGCTTACCCGGATTCTGAATAAAGACACCTGGGTACAGCGGTTAATTATAAAAGATGGTGAAATTCGTGTTCAGGGGCTTTCGGTTGAAGCACAGCGCTTAATTCGGGATATCAATGCTTCGCCCTATTTTACCGCCGCAGCATTCTTAGGCACCACCCAGTATGACAGCCGGGCCAAACGCGAGCGCTTTAATCTTTCAGCTAGGCTGATAAAAATGGCCGACCGTGAAGTGCTCGTCACGGAGCCGGTTGCCAAAAATGACAAAACCACTGCAGCCGAGGTTAAGGCTGCCAGAGCCAAGACCAAAGCAGCTAAAACCAAAGCAGCTAAAACCAAAGCAGCCAAGACCAAAGCAGCTAAAACCAAAGCAGCTAAAACCGAAGTCGACGGCAAGGGAGCGCAATAATGCAATTTCTGCCAACAGATAGCGACAGCCGCCTGCTGCCGGTAGCTTTACTGCTCATCAGCCTTATTTTGGTTTATATGTTGGGTTTTCATTGGTTTGTGCTGCGTCACGCAACATTAAACGACGACATTGGCTCGCTTGAGTCTCGTTATACCAGCATGAAGGCGGTTACTTTGCAGCGTGAAACGCTCGCCGAACAGTTAGGCAAGCTTAGAACCACACAGCAGGAGCTGGATTTGTTTTTGCCGGAGGTCAATGCAAACGCAGCCGCGGCTGGGATGACAGATCGCCTTAAACAGGTTATCAGTTCAGAAGCCGATGACCGTAGCAGCTGTAATGTAGTTTCCAGTCAGCCGGTACGCACACGCCTTGAAGAGCGTTTCCAGCGGTCTTCGGTGAATATCCGCATGAACTGTAATATCCCTGATTTTGTAAAAGTGTTGTATAAGCTGGAGAGCCAGCGTCCGATGATGCTGGTCGAGGAGCTTAATTTATACAAAATTACTCCGCGGCGCACGCGTGGAAAAACGGTCGAAGCGACTACTACCCGTTTGGATATCCGTTTCAACCTCACCGGTTATATCCGCTCGCGGGGTGCTGATAAATGAAATTATTAATCAAAGACAACCCCTTAGGTATGGCATTGTTAGGTGTTGCCGGCTTGCTACTGCTGGTGACATTGCTATTGCCGGTACTCAGAGGCGGTGTACCTGAAGTCAGTATTGACCCACAGGCCTCTGAATTATCCTCTCAGCAGGGCATTGCTGAAATCAGTCAACTTGAACCCCTGTCCAAATTTGCGGTCATTAAACAGCGGCCGTTGTTTAATGAAGACCGTAAGCCGGTTGATATCAGTTCCGCGACTGACGGCGATGATCTGTCTGATGCGGCCCTTGCAGATACGCCGGAAGATAAACCACTGGAAACTGACCTCACGGGTATAGTAATAACTAATGAACATAAAATAGCTTTGTTATGGGATCGTACTAACAAAACCACTATGCGCGTTGCCGAAGGTTCAGCATTGGAAGGTGATTTGAGTGCCTGGATTGTGGAAAAAGTAGATGCCCGTAAAATCTCTCTGAAAAATCGTCAGGGAAAAACAGTGGAATTGGAGTTATTGATGTTTACCCAGTCGCTGGGTAAGCCACCGGCAAGGAGTGCAGCTAAGAAATCCGCAGCAAAATCGCAAGCCAATGGCAGGGCCAGAACGAAAGCAAAAGCAGTCGGGGCTGATAAAGTTGCAGGTAAAGATACAGCTGCAGCTACTGAAAAAACTAAAAACACGCCTATGTCTGCGGCCGACTTTATGCGCCAAGGCTTGGCAAAACGGAAAGCAGCACGGGATGCACAAAAGAAAAAAACAAACGCAGCAAAACAGGGCGATGGGTAAGTAATGGAAAACACAAACAAAATGACTGCAGATAAACAAATGGATAAAACGAGTGCCGGCTGTGCGGCAAAACCTGAAGGCTTTCGACGGCTTGGGCGCTTTTTATTAGTCGCCGGGCTGGTCGTTGCTCTTAGTGCTTGTGCTGTTGGCCGAGATCAACGCACAGACGCTGAATTATCTGCTGCCAGAGAAGCCGCAGATAACTGGCCAGCTTATCAAGGTGCCGATACCAGCAAAAACACTGAAAATAATACCGCAGGCATTGGTCTCGATGAAGAGGACCAAGGTTGGGAAGAACCAAAAGCTGAAGTCAACAAGGGTAGCGGCGTATTTATTAATGAAAAAGTTGCGCGTGCGCGTGCTTACAAGCCAATGACGGGCAAAGGCGAGGTTACTTTTAACTGGGAAGGTGTGCCTATTCAAGAAATCATTCACACCGTTCTGGGTGACTTGCTGCAAGAAAACTTTGTTATCGGCCCAGGGGTGAAAGGCAAAGTAACATTCTCTACTGCGCGACCAATCAACCGTGATCAGGTTTTACCCATCTTGGAAATGGTATTGCGCTGGAACGGTGCCACTTTAGTTTGGAGCGAGGATCGCTACAATATCTTGCCATTAAAATCAGCAATTCAGGGCATGTTAACCCCGACCATTGGCTCGGTTAATGCTGTGCGTGGCTACGAAGTACGGGCGGTGCCGTTGCGTTATATTGCTGCCACTGAAATGGAGAAACTACTACAGCCCTATGCTCGTGATGGCGCAATATTAAGTGCCGATAATAATCGCGCGTTGTTGTTTATTGCCGGTACCCGCAACGAACTGCGTAATTACATGCGCACCATCGAAACTTTTGATGTTGATTGGTTGAAAGGTATGTCGGTGGGTTTGTTCCCGCTGCAGCGGGTCGAGGTTGCTACGGTTATTCCTGAGCTGGAAGCCTTATTCGGTAATAACGATGGCTCACCGCTTGCCGGCATGTTCCGCTTTATGCCGATGGAACGCTTGAATTCAGTAATGGTAATCACCCCACAGCCGGAATATCTAAGTAAGGCGCGCGAATGGATTGAACGCCTCGACCGTGGTGGCGGAGAAGCTTCCAGGCGCTTGTATGTGTATGAAGTGCGTAACCTTGAAGCGGTTGCTCTTGCTGATTACCTTGGGCAAATTTTCGGTGGCAGCAGCGGTGGTAGCCGCTCGAATAAATCCCGTAGCGGTGAAGTTGCGCCTGGCTTAAAGCCGGTATCGCTGGGTTCGTTTAATCGACAAAGCGAAAAGGACATCAAGGCCACTGGTCGCTCGTCTCCCAACAGACCGGCAAAATCCGGACCTGCTAATGATGAAGATATTTCCATTATTGCGGTTGAAGAAACCAACTCCCTGCTGATTCAAACCTCACCACAGACTTATGAAAGTATCCTAGCAGCGATAAAACGCCTGGATATTGTGCCTCTGCAGGTGCATATTGAAGTCCAGGTGCTAGAGGTTGACCTTAATGACCAATTATCTCTAGGCGTCAGTTGGTTTTTATCCAGTGTTATTCCTGAGTTGGGTTGGACTGATGGGATGCTGCCCTCGTCATCCACGGATTTCCTCATTGACAGCACAAGGGGCGATGAGAGGGGTTTTCTTGGCCGGGTGGCCACTCTTACCGGTGCCGGAAATTTTGTATCCGCCACTATAACCGCATTGGATACAACCACCGATGTACGCATACTGTCAACCCCGTCGTTGGTCGTGCGTAACAATGAAGAAGCCAGTATCAACGTAGGTGAGAGTTTGGCAGTGCAGGGTACATCGTTTAATCCCGGTGGTGGTCAGACGGGCACGATTCAGTCGAACCAGTATATTAAAACCGGTATAGAGCTGACGGTCACCCCACGGGTCAATCCGGGGGGGCTGGTGTATTTAGATGTTATGCAGACCGTTTCCAGTCCAAGCAACACGGCACCAAACGGAAACCCCAATATCAATGAGCGCACTATCACAACCAAAATTGCGGTGCAAAGTGGCAGTACAGTGTTGCTGGGGGGGCTGATTCGCGAATTTATCTCAGATAATTCAGGCGGTATCCCAGGTTTGCGACGGATTCCCTACCTTGGCCCGTTATTTGGTGAGATAAATAAAGGCACGCAACGAACAGAGTTATTGATCATGATTACTCCCACCGTGGTTAAATCAGCAGCGGAACTGGATGTCGTCACCGAGGAATACCAGCACAGGTTCCGCAATATAAAACCCCTTCGTCAGGGCGGAATAATCACCCTGACCCCAGAAAAAGAACAACAGGAGCGTTTCCTCAAACAGCAAGCGCTCGAAAATAGTAATTGAAATTAGAAAACATGATTGAAATAAGGTTAATAACCAGGAAGTAAATGAAAATGATTAAATGGTTGATTGCAGCAGCGGTGATTACAGCAGCGCTCTATATGGGAAGCAAAACACTCACACAAGGCGAGTCACAGTTGAGTGATGTAGAGGTGGTAGAAATAAAATCAGTCGCTTGGCTGAAAGCCATGGTTGCTCAGGAGTGGGAAAAAACCTACCCATTTACTTCACCGGGTTATCGCTCCGGGGTCAATCAGACTCAGCATATCGTTAAAATGGCGTCTCGGCGGGTGAGCTGGTTGGGAGGCGAAATTATTTCCAGCCAATGTGATGGAGAAGCTTGTAGGGTCGATATTCGCGTAGTTTTCAAGCTATATTCACCTGTTCGCGGAGTAACTTCATTTGAAAGCTTTGAGGTCGTGCATGTAAACTGGGTAAAGCTGAATAATGAATGGTGGTTGGTTCCGGGTAAATAGGGGTCTTTCTAATAGCTAGTATAGCGTTAAGAGTCCTCGGATAAAGAAATTTCAGGCAGTATGTTAAGTGGTTTTAACATTAATTTTCGTTGGTTAAAAACAACAATATCTGGTCTTTATAGTGTGTATCTGCCGTTTGGCCAGACCAATGCAGGGTTTCTTGAGCTTTTGCAAAAAAACAACAAGTAAAAATATAGTCAAAGCCCTAGAAATTTATTTGTTTATTAGTTTGCCTTTCCTCTGTGTTTATCGTAATATGACCACTGCGAATATGCGCTACGGGCACCAAGAGTGCGCTCGTGGCTGGCGCAAATAGAAAGTTCGGGCGTATTTTTGCAGCCCTGTGTACACAATAGGAGTGTTGTAATGAAAAGAAATAATTTAGTAACTGCAGTGTTAGCTGGTGTTGCCGGTATTGCTGGTATCACAAGTTCTGCACAAGCAGTAAATATAAATCCGGATGGTCTGGGCCAAGTCCTTATCTATCCTTACTACACTACAAACAATGGTCTTCAGACCGTTCTGTCTGTAGTTAATACCACTGATGAAGCTAAAGCGGTTAAAGTTCGTTTCCTGGAGTCTTTAAACTCTCGCGAAGTGCTCGATTTTAACCTCTATATGTCTGAATACGATGTTTGGACCGCCGCGTTATATGATAACGCTGGTGCACCAACCATGGTGACTGCTGATTCTTCTTGTACGGTTCCTTACTTCTTTGGTAATGGTAACGGTCTAGGTGTTCAGCCTTTCTTTAACTATGCTTATTCTGGCCCTAATGCAGATGCAAGTCCAGAGCGGCCTTCAATAACCCGTGCTTCTGAAGGTCATTTCGAAATTATCGAAATGGGTGCGATGTACGGCGGTTCTGCACTTGCAGCTACCCATGTTCAGCCAGGTCTTGGTCCTAACCAGCAGTTGCCTGCGGATTGTGAAGCTTTAGTAGGTGCATGGTCAGTTGATGCGGGTGTTCTTGGTTACTGGTTGGCTGATAGTTCAGTTGATATTTCTGCCCCAACGGGTGGTTTATTCGGTGGTGCTGCATTAATTAATGTAAATGAAGGCACCATGTACAGCTATGATGCTAAAGCAATCAACGGCTTCTGGGATGCCTCAGTTTCAGCTGGTGTTCGACATTCAGGGCCTGGTGATGAATTACCATCACTGACTTCTGGTTTGGCTACTACAGCCAACTTGTTCGATGATCAGGGTAATGCGCTGGCGTTAACTTATGCCACCAGTATTGAAGCGGTTTCAGCTTTGTTCATGCATGATAGTGTTATGAATGAGTACGCGATTATTGAAGGTCTGCGTGCGCGTTCCGAGTGGATTTTAACTTTCCCAACTAAGCGTTTCTACATTGATCCTGCTTTCGCGGTTAGCCCTGTTCCAACAGCGCCATTCACAGATGCACTGCGTGATAATGCAACTGCCTGTGAAGATTTGTCGATTGATTTCTGGGATCGTGAAGAAGGTGTTCCACTAACTGTACCAGGAAGCTCTGGTCCACAGCCTTCACCACTTCCGCCTGTAATCATTCCGGATGTAGTATCGTTTGAGCTTTGTGCTGAAACTAATGTCATCCGTTTTGATCAAGTAGAGGTACAAGATCCACAGACTCCAGCAACGCCAATCGTTGGCACTAATGGTTTTGATTCTTTGGTCACCTTCTCATTGCCTGTAGGCTATGATTCAGGTTGGGCGAGAATTGATATGCCAATCAACTATGATAATACCGGCGTGCTACAGGCTGATCGTATGGACGCACAAGGTCTGTTAGGTCTTCCTGTTGTAGGTTACTGGTTCCAAACATTTACCAACGGAAATCTTGTTGGTGGTACAGTGCTGGCGAACTATGGCGGTATCTTTGGGCATAAAGGAACGCGTCAGCAGACTCCATAAGTGCTTAGTTAAAACCTAAGAGAGTAGAAATACTCATTAAGAACAGGGGTCGCATATGCGACCCCTGTTTTTTTGTGCCCAATAAAGCGGCAATATAATCAAGTAATTTCCATTTTCACTATCAATGCAATGGCCAGCTGGCCAAGATTAATTAAGCCCACACCATAGTTTATTTGTAAGCAACTAGTAACAATAGGTCAACGGCGTGATATTCCGGTTTAAAGGTGTTTGTTTTAACGCTGTCTTAACAGTAATTTGGCTTGAAATTTGATAGAATGTACACCGACTGTGAGTGACTATATAAAAACAATACACCACAGGTATATTAATATTAAAAAATGCTTTTGGAGCTTGGAGAATATCAGATGTCAAAATTAAATAGTTTATTAGTAACATTTTTATTGTGTTTTAGTCTTACCCTGTCTGCCGGTGAATTTAAAGTCAATGGAGATACCCTCGGTGATTCATCAGTCATCGAATATATAACCGCAAATTATGAAGCCAGGGTCATCAAAATTGTTACTAATGGCTCAGCTCATTTTAGTAGAATCGATGAAAGCGTAGATATGCCAGGTGACCAGCTACAACAACTGATTGTTGATGGTGTTGTTATTGGCTCATCAGACCTTATCACCTGGTTTTTGATTAATCCGAATAATGGTAATATACGTCTGAAAACCAATGGCAATCTTGAAATTATCGTTGATGAACCAGAACGCAATCCTCAAATTACCGAGTTTAGTGCAAATGCATCTACTATAACCGAGGGCGATCAGTTAACCCTAAGCTGGGATTCCACAGACACTGATTATTGCGAAGCCGGGGAAGATTTTTCTTTTGCCGGAGAATTAGCAACACAAGGTAATGAAACGTTTACTGAAAATGCCGTAGGTAATCGCAGTTATCAAATCACCTGTTTTGCAGAATCCAATGGCACTACATTCGAGGCTATTAGCGCAATTTCTGTCACTGTTGAAGCGCAGGATAGCGGTGGCGGTAACGGCACAACCGGTATCGATAGCTTTACAGCATCATCACCTTCAATCGCTCAGGGTGAGCCAATCACGCTTTCATGGCAGTCAACCGGGATGAACGTATGTCGTGGTTTAGTTGATTTTGATGAGCCGGGTAGCTTTCCAACAAATTCATCTTCAACTTTTATTGAGTCTAGATTCGGCCTTCGTACTTATGTGCTTGAATGCCTGACTGCAAGCTCTGAATCATTCAAAGCGACGGTTAATGTAAATGTGACCAGTGGTAACGGTACTGGTTCGGAGCCTAAAATCCGATCTTTCGTTGCCAGTAAATCACAAGTAATAATTGATGAACAGTTCACTATATCATGGGATGCTATCAATGTTGATACTTGTTCGGCGAGTGGTGATTGGGCTGGCTCGAAGACCATAGCCGGCTCACAGGCTGTTAGCTTTAATCAGACGGGCTCTCGCTCATTCACGCTAACTTGTGTTGATAATGGAACTTCAGTTACTGTGAATAGAACCATTAGCGTTAATATTGTTAACCAGAATACAGGCCCAGGTGTCGCAATCACCAGTTTCTCTGCCACACCGAACCCGGTTCAGGTGGGTGCGGATCTTACGCTTACTTGGACAACAGTTAATGCGGTTTCTTGTAAAGGTATGAGCCCTGGTATTAGCAACTGGATTGATATTTTACCAGCAAACTCTGCAATTAATGTGCGCATTAATGAAGCTGGTGATAAAACCTTTGTGCTGCGCTGTTATCAACAGGGCAATACATCAGTATTTGTTGAAGCAATAGCAGCAATATCGACTACTGGATCAGCTTCACCTCCAGTAACAACGACAATGTCTGTTAATAACCCCAGTATTGTCGAAGGACAATCTGTAGTCTTTAGTTGGTCATCAAGTAATGCTACTAGCTGTGTTACTACCGGAATACCGTTTGGTTGGGCCGGGCAGAATGTTGCTACTTCAGGTTCTATGAGCTTCACTCCTAGACATGATTCAATGTCGATGTCTTATGCAGTTCAATGCTCGAATGCAACTTCAACGCATACAGCTAATATATCAGTTTTTTCTGCACTTCCAGCCCAAGTGTTAGGCACTGGTAGCTGTGCCGTACCACACGATACTATGATCAGTAAGGAATGGACGGAAATTTGGAATAGTGCTTGGCCAAACCCGAATAGTCAAAAGCAAACTTTCACATTGAACCAGGGTGAGAACCTTGCGATTCATTTTAAAACAGGGACTACTACAGGTGTTGAAGCGTGGCTTACATCTGCTCCCTCTACTAGCACAAGAGGTAATAGAACCAGTAGCATTACCGAATGTCCTGGTGACTATACATATGGTCAGACCGGTTCAGCGAGTACTCCAATGGACCCTGACTGTACTCGGAGCTGGGGTGTAGGAACATTTTTGAAGTATGTAGTCAACGATACCTATATACCTAATAATGGGATATGTGAACTTAAGACTAACACTGATTATTACATGAATATTCGTTTCAGCAGTGCTTGTACTGGAGCTTCCTGCAAGGGAATTTTCGATTACAATCGAATCCAGTAGTTAGTAATTCAATAGTAATTCAATGATATAAAAGCTCCGGTTGTTAATTAACAACCGGAGCTTTGTATATATAACTTGGTGAAAAAATGAATAAGCTAGTACTAATGACTTTTTTATCTGTGTTTTTGTTGGTGCTTTCAACATACGCTGGCGCGGCCTCTAGTGATCCAATTATCACTCAGGGTGATAGCATAATAACTCAAGGGGAGTTTGATGCAAGACTCAGCAAAATTAAATTGAGCCAACAACTGCCCGTGTTGACTGATGGTGGCCGTGTAGAGAAAATTTTGCGTAAAATGATTATGGATAAAAGATTAGCCGATACCGCGCGTCTTGCAGGTTTCGACAATGATCCTCTAGTTCAAGGTCGCTTAAAACTGGTGGTAGATCAGGAGTTAGCAAATGCCTGGCTGGACTCAATTGAGGCTGGTAAGCTTGAATCTGCTGATTTTGAAATGATGGCAAAAGAGTATTACCTAATCCATAAAGCTAAGTTCCGAATTCCGGCATCTGTGGATGTGGCGCATATTTTAATTAGCAATCAAGCACGAACTGATATTGAAGCTCTTGAGTTAGCAAATGATCTGTATAGCCGTCTGATCAGCAAGCCTGAACTTTGGGATGAGCTGGTAGAAGAATACTCTGATGACCCCGGCTCGAAAGCAAACCAAGGAAAGTACCTGGATGTTGTACCTGGGAAGATGGTTAAGCCATTTGAAGACACCGCATTTGGGCTGAAAACTACCGGTGAAATTGCGAAGCCGACAAAAACACAATTCGGCTACCATATCATTCGGCTTGATGGTAAAAGCGAGCCAAAGATGCAGCCTTTTGAACAAGTAAAAACTCAATTAATCGCTCAACAGCGTAATATTTATACAAAGAGTGCGCGAACAGACTATATTTCCACAATCAATATGGACGGACCGTTAGTGATACCACCCTGTGCTATTGAAAAAATGCTGGCAAGGCACTTTGATGAAGAGCAGTCAATAAACAAACTTGCGGAATGTCAGAAAAATCAGAATAAATAATCACAGCGCCCTGATCTCTGTTTAATTAGCAGACAATTGCGGATAGAATTTGCGATAATAAGCGCATATAGTTCATAGGCTGGTTTATGCAAAAAAACATCATTCTAATCAGGGAATTAGTCCGGCGGGAAATACGCAGTCGATACCTCGATTCTTTGAGCGGGCTGGCATGGTTGGTTATTCAACCGTTAATGCTGTTGCTGATTTACGGCTTTGTTTTCGTGATTATTTTTAAAGCGAAAATACCCGAAGCTGATACTACGGGTTTCCTTCCCTATCTAGCTATTGCGTTTTGGCCGTGGACAGCATTCTCTGAGTCGGTGTTACGTAGTATAAGCTCCGTTACTGGAAATGCCGGCCTGATTGGGAAAGTTGCCATTGCTTCTGAAGTTTTTCCTATAGCGACAGTTACTGCTACATTTTTGATGCATTGTATTGGTTATATTGCGATTCTGCTGATAATGGTAGCCTTCGGGGTTGATTTGCACTGGTTGGCTCTGCTTCCAGCGCTAGTAATATTAATTCTTTTGTATGCGTTTGCACTAGCACTGGCTTTACTGGTAAGTAGCTTAAATGTATTTATTCGCGACTTAGAACATGTCCTTCCACCACTGATGACACTATGGTTTTTCGGAACCCCCATCATATATTCCATTTCGCTAATTCCTGAGCAATATCAGCACTGGATGCGGCTAAACCCGATGACCGGAATAATGGACGCGCTTCGCGGCTATTTTCTGCGTGGTGAATATGTCCCCAGCTTGTCTCTAATCGTGACTGCAGTTGCGATAATGTTTCTCCTTGCCTTTGCCGTTTGGTTTTACCGCAGGCTCAGCCCGCGCTTTGAGGATTTCTTCTAATGGCGCTGTTGGCAGAATTACGCTCGGTGGGCAAAGTATTCCCGCATACCAATCATAGCACCGACCGCATAAAGGCCTTATTCAATTTAGTTATGGGTCGTAAAGACCAGTCCGGAAGCTGTGTATTAGATGATATTAACCTCAAGGTAAAACGCGGTGAATCCTTGGCTATTATCGGTGCTAACGGTGCTGGTAAATCAACTTTATTAAAAATACTTACGGGTGTGTTACGCCCCACATCAGGGACTGTCAGTGTCAATGCTACGGTTGCTGCACTGTTGGAACTCGGCGCAGGTTTTCAGTCAGAATTTTCCGGGCTTGAAAATGTTCGCCTAAAAGCCAGTCTTTTGGGTTTATCAAGGGCTGAACTGGCAGATAAAATGGATGAGATCCTTACCTTTGCCGATATCGGCGAATCTATCCATGAGCCGGTAAAACACTATTCATCCGGCATGGTGGTACGCCTTGGTTTTGCAGTAGTTACGGCAGTAAAACCAGAACTATTAATTACCGATGAAATTCTAGCTGTAGGCGATGAATCATTTCAGGCGAAATGTATTCGCTGGATTGAACAATACCTGAAAGATGGCGGCACCCTGCTAATGGTTTCCCATTCCATGTACCAGGTGCAGAAGCTGTGTAAACATGCGCTCTGGATTGAAGCCGGTGAAGTGCGCATGAGTGGCGATGTTTTTCGCGTAACCCAGTCTTATTTGGCCTGGCATGAGCAAAAATCAGCCAGTGAACGCCGTCAGTCACAACAAATAAGTAGTGGCCTCTATCGGGTAAAAAACTTCAGTATTGAAACTGGTCTGGTAGACAAGGCTGATGATATCGCCACCTTCTCGCGCGGTGATCAGCTTATTGCCGAACTGGACTTAAGTCAGCCGGATGAGCAAGCGCCAGTGGCAATGTTTGGACTGGTACGCGCTGATGGAACACCCGTTTATGGGGTTTCATCTGATACCGATGAAATCGCTGCAACCTCGCTTGGCACAGATGGCTGTCGTTACCGAATATGTTTTGACAAGCTCGCCCTACTACCAGGATCTTACAGCTTGCGAGCCCATGCTATGGATCCTCAAGGCTTGAGGATTTGCGATACTCGGGAAATTCCGTTTATTGTAACCGGTGCCAGCCTTGAGCTAGGTTTTGTACATCTTCCCCACCACTGGCTGGACTGAAGCATGTCCACGTGGCCTGGCCCCGGGAGATGAGAGCATGCAGCGTTTACTTAGTCGTCACCCGGATTACCTTGAAGTCATTCATATCTACAGACCCTTTGGCAAATCGACGCTCAGAATTACTTACAGCTATTGCGGCTGCTGGCACCAGCCTCGATTAATTCCTGTATATTTTCCGCATATTTTCTGCATAGGCAGATGGACTATGGCAAACTGAACAGATGAAAACAAACGATCCAAAATCTGTGCTGGATTTCACTGGTGAACGCTTCACCCCGGAGTCTTGTCGGGAGATATGGTACGAACACTATCATCGCTACGCCCTTGCCAGCACTTTGGTCAAAGGCCTCGATGTGTTAGATGCGGCTTGTGGTGAAGGCTATGGAAGTGCGGTTCTTGCAAGTCAGGCAGCATCAGTTACTGCTGTCGATATTTCTGCAGAAGCGATTACCCACGCCACCAATCGCTACAGTGCTAGTAAAAATTTAGAGTTTCAGCAGGCCGATTGCACTCAGCTGGATTTTTCCGGTAAGCAGTTTGATGCCATTATTTCTTTCGAAACCCTCGAACATCTGTACCAGCAAGAATCCATGCTTGCCGGATTTCATCGGGTACTGAAACCCGGCGGTTGGTTATTAATCTCATCACCGGATAAAGCCGAATACAGCGATGCTGCCAACTACCAGAACCCCTGGCATGTAAAAGAACTCTACCAACAGGAGTTACTTGATTTACTCCAGCAACAATTCTCCGAGGTTCGTTTGTTTGGTCAGAAACTCGCATTTCACTCCCTAATTTGGGACTTACAAACCCCGGGCGCATACCAGAGTCAAACACTAAGTACCGACACCGACATTCTGGAAACCGCCGAACTTGTACAACTCAAGCCTACCTATTTTATTGCCCTATGTGCGGCCAAGCCCGAAGACTTCCCTGATTTGGCCGGACTCAATGTATTTGCGGATGAAAGCACCTCGGTATACCAACATTATGAACATGAAATTCGTAAAAATATGGCTGCTGGTGAAATCATTCAACAACGGGACCAACGGATTGCCGAGCTTGAAACTCAATTGCTAAAAAGAGAAGGTATTACAAAACCCACAAAGCCTGCTCAAGGAAAGGGCGCTTTTTCACGCTGGTTTAATAAATAACCATGGACACCGGTAGACATACGCCAACAATTACTGCGGTGATTGTAAATTACAACAGCGGGTTCTGGCTGGCCCGCTGTCTAACAGCATTAAGAAAGTCCCCGGTTGATGAGCTTATCGTCATAGACAACGGTTCATCTGATCAAAGTTTGGATTGTGTGCATGCGGAAAATAACGCCAACATAAGTCTTGTGGTTAATCCGCATAATCCGGGTTATGCTAGTGCCTGCAATCAGGGATTGGAAAAGGCAACGGGTGAATTTGTGCTGTTTATGAACCCCGATTGCGAATTACTAGACAACGCCCTTAAAAGCTTAGGTGCGGCCTTACAGGAAAACAGTAAAGCAATTCTGGCAGGGCCATGGATTATTAATCAACAGGGCAAAGTACAGCGGGCGACACTTCGCCGATTACCGACTTTCAAAACTTCGATGAATGAATTTTTACGACCCACTAGCCCAGATGGAGTTGAGTTGAGTGATCTGGTTAAACCGGAAGGGGTGCAGCTAGCAGAGGCTGTCAGTGGTGCCTGTATGCTGGTGCGTAGCAGTCTGTTGCAGCAGTTGGGCGGCTTTGATGCGAATTACCGCCTGCATTGTGAAGATCTTGATTTAATGCAACGGGCGGCATTGGCCGGCTATGCCGTGTTATTGGTGCCCGATGCACTGGTGATTCATCAGCAGGGTGTGTCTTCGCGCGGTCGTCCACTATGGGTGGAGTGGCAAAAACACCGAGGTATGTGGCGCTTCTATAAAAAATTTGAAGCCGGTGAAAACAATATCTTTAAACAAGCTATTGTCGGCATCAGTATTCTCGGGCACTACCTGCTCAAGGCGCCTGTTATCTGGTATAAAAAGCTTTCCACCAAGGCGAGTGTCCATGACTGAGTCTGTCACCGTAGTCATCGGTGCTAGTAATCAAATCGGATACTTCCTCATACCAGTTTTGCTGGCCGAGGGCAGGCAAGTAATTGCGGTTTCCCGTCAGGCATTACCCTCATGGTTTAAGTGTTATGCCAATGAACCCCGGTTGCAGTGGTGTAATATGGAACAATTCATGCAGTGCAAACTTAGCGGTGGTGTGAATCTAGTAAGTTCAGGGCCATTACATTTAGCGGGAAATCTCGCAACAAAACTCGCACCCGCGAAAGTTATTGCAATCAGCAGTGCCAGTGTTTTATTTAAACAGCACTCGCCCGATTCCGCAGAGCGGGAATCAATGGCTAACATCATCCAGGCTGAGCAAAAACTAAGCCATTGGGCTGAAAAACAACAGGTTGATTTACATATACTACAGCCCACTCTGGTATACGGTTGTGGCCTGGATCAAAATATCAGCCGTGTCGCTGGTCTCATCCAACGGTTCGGGTTTATTCCCCTGGCATCTCAGGCGCTGGGTTTGCGCGCGCCGGTACATGCGCAAGATTTGGCAAATTTAATTCAGCAGCTATTACAACAAAACCCGAGCGGGCAATTTCTTTGGCCGCTCGCCGGTGGCAGTCAGTTGAGCTACCGACAAATGCTAGAATCGGTTTTTACAGCATTGGAAAAACCGGTTCGCTTTGCCGTATTACCGCAATGGTTATTACGGCTGTTAAGTCGAATGGTAACTGATATGAACTCGCAGATGATCAATCGTCAAAGCCAGGATTTATGTGTAGATGATGCACCAGCCAGATCGCAGTTACACTGGAATCCACGCGACTTCGAATTGCAAAAAGGGGATTTGTTTACAGCACCTCTAGTGAATCCCTGATACTTAGGGCTGACATTTTCCTACCTGCTTTTGCAGTAAATGCCGATTGTTGAAAAGCCTACCTGCACGCAATATATAGGCATGCTTCAACTACAGCCACAAACAAGCACACCAACTGAGGCTTTCTCAACGCCTACTTGCACCGCGCGCCCCGGTGAACTCAGCTGGATCACACTGGCTACTGTTAATGATAAAGACTGGTTTACACACTTGGCGCTAGCCCGCGCCACTGCTAGCTCATTGCATCATAGCCTAACTGATACCAACGCTCGGGTATTAGTGTGGGTTTTGTTACCCGACCAGTTGCAATTGTTAGTTCAGGCAGGTAGTAATTGCAGTGTGGCCGATGCCATGCAACGGATAAAAGCCTGTACGGCAATTGCGGTGAATCAAACGGCAAATACGAGTATTGGTATGGTCGGCCCTTTGTGGAAAACCCGTTACAGTTTGCAAGTTGTCTATCAACGCGAGCATGCTCGCGAGCAAGCCATGCACATTATTCGGGAACCACAGCAGTTAGGGCTGGTGAATCACTATGCTGACTATCCTTACTGGGATTCAATTTGGGTATAAGCCCTAGAATTTTCTATCGTTTATTTGAGGGCTTAGTTAACAGTGGTCTAAGATGATATAATCTCCTCTTCTTCTCGAAAAAGAAATTATTGATGTTGCTTCGGAGTTTCTAGAAAACGACATACCACAAACGATTCTCATCGGCAGTATTAGCTCATACTTCTGGGGGTGTGGAGCTGCTATCTGTATGACTATTAAACGCTATTTAAAACTAAATAAATTCATTATTTCTTCATTAGTCTTAATTATATTTATTAACCCCGTCTGTTTAGCCTCAACATCCCCTAAGGCTTCGCTTGATGACCTTATCAAAAAATCCGAATTGATCTTTATTGGTAAGGTAGTAAATAAAAAATATTTAAAAAAAGAATTGATGGAACGATCTAACCATGAATTATCACTGGGTGAATTTATTTATACTGAATATACACTTGAAATCAACGAGCTTCTGAGCGGTATATTCGAGAAAAACCAGATGTCAATATTGGTTAGTGGTGGGATTTATGATGGGATTGGTGAGACGTCGTCGAACTCATATGAGCTATCAGACGGTGAAGAATTGGTAATATTTGCTAGCTATAATGAATTGGATGAACATTTTTATATACCGAATGGTGCTCAGGGTGTTTTTTCTATAAGCACTCAATCGCCGCAAATGGAGTTACAGCAAAAATATACTGGTCACTACATAAGCCGGTCAAGCGTGATTTCATCAGCCATCAATAACAATCTAATTCTAACAATTAATGACATTAAATTAGCCTTGTCACAATGAACGATTACAATTCTCTTGGGACAGACACCATGTAGTGGTCAAGTTATTTTGGCCACAGAATAGTATTCAGGGCAGACGATGAGCTCTGGTTCATAATGGTTTAGGTAACAATAAACTTCATACCCTCTCTGGCATCATCTCCCATCCTGCTGGATTCCTTTTGTTTTAATTTTTATCCGCCACACGAAATGCATTCTTCATCATGCTAATTTCACGAGATGGGATTTTAAGTTTCTTTGCTAATTCCAGCCAATTACGCACAGCAGAGGATACTTCATTTATGATCTCAACAGTATGTGCATCACTGATACGAAAAACAGGCGCAATACTACGAACAAGCTCAAGGCTCTGACTATTATCCCCTCTGGATATATTAAGAGAGAGACCGCCACCTGTTGCAACGGGGTTAATATCATAGGCAGGCGATAGCGCCCAGCCGTTGTTCTCTAACATAAAGCCGTGGTTGCGTAAGTGGTCATCGGTATTAGAAACACAGATATAAAATACAATGCGTCGCCAAAGCTGTTCTAAATCTTTATTAACTTGCGAACCATTTTTTATTAAAAAGTCAGCTAGATCTAAATAACTCACACCTGTATCACCACCATCACCATCTTTCTTGCCTAGCAATGTCATGGCTGAAGAGAAGTGAAGACGTTCACCATTTTCTGTGCGGTCAAATCGTTTGGTGAGGAATGTATCATACTCTCCTGAGAAGTTACGGGTTTCAGATTGTGCAACATCAATACCGGCATCTTGAGCCAACTGGTAAATCAGATACTCCCATTTACCGATATTTATTTCGTCTCGGCGGCTAGGAAATTTGGCAATCCATGGATGCCCACTTTCATCAAGCACGCTAGCTTTGGGACGCGCACCACCAAGTGATCCACCCGGGGCGATTAGCATGTTCAGCCACTTAAGGTAATCATTCTCCGCTTCAGCATTATCACGCTCCAATTGAAGACTGGCATATTCAAGGTCATATAACTTTGTCCAAGGAGGAGCAGAAAGTTTAGCCTGATCATCTAAAAATGGGCTGTCATCAGATAGACGG
>JAKITM010000140.1 GCA_021648045.1 Lysobacterales bacterium | reverse complement strand
GCACGACCTGACAGAACAGAAAGACTAGATAACAAGTGATGCCCTAATAGCCCGAAAATCGGGAAGGGGATATTTTAACCAGAGGCTTGACTTTGTGCTTCATAGAAGGGTGGGCATTTATGCCCACCGCTTGCCTGCAAATGAATCATCATAGAGAAAATCTATCATGAACATGTAATTTAGACTTGCGGTTTAACAGAGTATCTACTTGAGGGCTTGGCGGATGCACCGGCAGTTTACTAAAACCCTAAAGCCTAAAACTAGTTTAGATATAAGAGGAATTAAAGAAATTGGTCTATAATATAGCCACAAACAGTTCTAATGCGCCAGATGGCAGCATATTTCTGGGGGCGAGGGTAAGCGCATGAGTTTGTTTCACGAATTAAAACGCCGCAATGTATTCAAGGTAGCCGTGGCCTACACTGTGGCGGCTTGGGTGCTGTTGCAGGTAGTGGATTTGGTACTGGAAAGCATTCACGCACCGGCCTGGGTAATGCAGGTGTTTTTGCTGGTAGCGGTACTCGGGTTTTTGGTAGCGGTGATTATTGCCTGGACATATGAAATAACCCCGGAGGGGCTAAAGCGGGACTCTGAAGTTCAGCGGGAACAATCCATTGCTAGGCATACGGCGAAGAAACTGGATAAACTCACGGTGGTGTTGTTAGTTGTGGTGCTACTGGTCGTTATTGCTGACCGTTTGATACCCGAAAGCAGTGATAGCCCGGAACCGCTTGTTACCGAAGCTATAGTTAGCCCCGCGCAGCTACTAGTCACTGAAAAGGAACCAGCAGTCTCGATTGTACCACCAGTTGCAGCTTCAATTGCATCGTTGGCGGTGATGCCGTTTGCCAATATGAGCGCCGACCTCGATAACGAATATTTCTCAGATGGCATATCCGAGGAATTATTAAACCTGTTGGTGCAGGTAAATGGCCTGCGGGTGCCTTCAAGAACTTCCAGTTTTTCCTTTAAGGGCAAAAATATGGATATTAAGGAAATTGCGCGGCAACTTTCCGTGGCGCATATTCTCGAAGGCAGCGTGCGTAAGTCCGGTGACCAGTTGCGGATTACCGCCCAGCTGATTGATGTATCCACCGATACCCATTTGTGGTCAAAAACTTATGATCGCAAGCTGGAGAATATTTTTGCCATTCAGGATGAAATTGCTCGTGAAATTGTTAAGGAATTAAAAATCTCACTAGCTACCTCCGGGTTGATATCTCGTGATGAGGAGCGCCCCACCGAGGATATGCAGGCATACCAAGATTACCTGCGCGGGCGTTATCTATTTATTCAGCGTGGAATACCTTCACTTAAAGCAAGCATAGAAGCACTACAATCAGCGGTTGCTAGGGACTCGCAATTTGTCGAGGCCTGGGCCAGTTTGAGCTTGACGGCAGCTACCATAAGGAGCTGGGATCCAGACAATGCAGACACCTATATTCAGATTTCTCAGGCGGCCGGTACCAGGGCATTGGAGCTGGATGAAAACTCCGCTATAGCCATGACCGGCCTTGGTCAGTTGAAGGTAGACCAGTTAATTTGGGCAGCAGGGCTCGACTACCTGCAGCGGGCAGCTTCGCTATCTAAAGATGCAAATCCGAGTTATTTCTATGGCAATGCACTACAAAGTGCTGGCTATATCACAGCGGCGCATAAACAGTTTGAAAAAGCCGAGGTTCTGGATCCTGCCTATCCGCAATTACAGGCCTTCATGGGCATTAATGCCCGCAACCGCGGCGACTTGATGGCCGCCAAGGTGTATTTTCAGCGCGCGATTGCCGGCGGTAGTATTCATGGTCAGTATGGAATGTACGCGCTAGCATTGCAAGCGGGTGATATAGAAAGCGCAACGGCTTATTTAGACTCGATGGGTGCTGTGAACTCTTATTATCAAGACGGCGCAACGGCGGTCATCAGCACGGCTCTTGCTAACCCTGATAATGCTGACTACCGGGAAAGGGCTATCAAAGCAGTCACGGGAAGTTTGGATTTGATGTTCCTAAACCATATCGGAACCACTGGCGATATCATGCAGCAGCTGAAGGTTTTACTGGCTAAGGATGGTGTCAGCCGGACTACATTGGCACTGAACTCTGATCTCTGGATACCCGAGCTCACTAACTTGCGCCAGCTGCCGGAATTTAAGCAGTTTCTGCGAGATATAGGCCTGGTTGAGCTCTGGAAAACCCGCGGCTGGCCGGATTTATGCCAGCCCCTTGGCGAGGATGATTTCGAATGCCGATAATAAACGCTGAGATAGTGCAGTGCGCCTGTTTAACGAACTAAAACGCCGCAATGTATTCGAAGGTAGGCTGGGCATTTATGCCCACGCGTAAAACCTCAATCCGAGCCTGTTTCTGGAATAGATATAACTTGCGCTGTAAAAAATTAGACTAAAGTTGTTCCCCTAACGGTCAAAGCGACTCGGCTTGCGGTACAATAGTACAGATAATTACAGCCTCAGCCAGGATCATAATTTTAGCTTCACAACGGCCTAGCAGATAACTAGCTGACTCTATACAGAATACCAAACTTGGAGAATTCCCATGAAAGACCCCGTTCGCATTACCATTACCGGCGCCGCCGGCCAGATTGGTTATCAACTTTGTTTTCGCATTGCATCTGGCGATATGCTGGGTCCGGACCAACCGGTTATCCTGCAATTGCTCGAAATCACCCCAGCACTGGGCGCGCTTGAAGGGGTTGCCATGGAACTGGATGATTCTGCCTTTCCTCTCCTGCAAAGTGTAGTTACTACCGACGATGCCAATGTGGCCTTTAAAGACACCGACTACGCTTTATTAGTTGGCGCACGGCCTCGTGGGCCGGGTATGGAACGCGCTGATTTGCTTTCTGCCAACGGTGCAATTTTTGGACCGCAGGGTGCGGCGATGAATGCACATTCTAGTCGCAATATTAAAGTGCTGGTGGTGGGTAATCCTGCTAACACCAACGCACTGATTGCCCGTGCTGCAGCGCCGGATTTAAATCCGCGCAATTTTACCGCCATGACTCGCCTTGATCACAATCGCTCGTTAGCACAGCTAGCCAGCAAAACCGGTGCGCATAATGCGGATATCCGTAAAATGACTATCTGGGGCAACCATTCATCCACTCAGTACCCGGATGTCAGCAATGTTGAAATCGGTGGGCATGCACTGGAGCTTGAAAATGACTGGTATGTTGATACCTTCATTCCTTCGGTGCAGCAACGCGGCGCAGCAATTATTAAAGCCCGTGGTGCATCATCAGCCGCTTCTGCGGCATCTTCTGCGATCGACCATATGCGCAGCTGGGCACTGGGCACAGCCGAGGGCGATTGGGTCTCAATGGCAGTTCCCGCAGACGGTAGTTATGGTATTGAGCCAGGGGTTATCTATTCTTATCCTTGTGTCTGTAAAGATGGCGAATACGAAATTGTTCAGGGTTTAGAAGTTTCCGAATTCAGCCGTGCACTAATGGATGCCACCGATAAAGAACTGCGCGAAGAAGCCGAAGCCGTCAGCAATCTGCTGTGAGCACCGGCAAGCAATTTCGCGAGTTAGTAGCCAACCAAGCACCTTTACAGGTGGTTGGCACTATCAACGCCTATGTTGCGCGAATGGCCAAACGCGCCGGGCATAAGGCGATATATCTTTCCGGTGGTGGCGTAGCCGCCAACTCGCTGGGAATGCCCGATCTGGGTATTTCCGCACTGGAAGATATCCTTATTGATATCCGCCGAATTACCGATGTTTGCGATTTGCCTTTGTTGGTTGATGTCGACACCGGTTTTGGTGGGGCATTTAATATTGCCCGTACCGTGCGTGCGGTCAGCAAAGCGGGTGCAGCGGCAATGCACATAGAAGACCAGGTAGCACAAAAACGCTGTGGCCATCGGCCGGGTAAAGAAGTTGTTAGCAAAACCGAAATGTGCGATCGCATAAAAGTTGCCGTTGATGCCAGAACCGATGATGACTTTGTGATCATGGCGCGAACAGATGCGCGCGCGGTTGAAGGCCTCGATGCTGCCATCGAACGGGCGATTGCTTATGTTGAAGCTGGCGCTGATATGATTTTTCCGGAAGCCATGCTGGAGCTGGATGACTATCGTAAGTTCCGTGCAGCAGTTGGGGTTCCTGTGCTTGCCAATATTACGGAATTCGGGCATACCCCGTTGTTTTCCACCCCGGAACTGGGTCAAGCCGGTGTCGATATTGTGCTTTATTGCTGTGGTGCATACCGGGCAATGAACAAGGGGGCAATGAGTTTCTATGAGGCGCTGATGAATGACGGCCACCAGCGCAATGTGATCGACATCATGCAAACCCGGGAAGAGCTCTACGATTACCTGGGTTACCACCAATACGAACAAAAACTAGATCAGCTGTTTGCTGAACAAAAAGATAGCTAAAAAAATGTCTAATAAAGACAACAAAAAGTAAGGAAAAATTATGAGTGATTCAAAATCAGCCGGTCTACGCGGCCAGTCTGCGGGTGAAACCAGTATTTGTACCGTTGGTGCGGAAGGTAACAGTCTGCGCTACCGAGGTTATGCTGTTGATGACTTAGCGGAAAACGCCACATTTTATGAAACCGCTTATTTGGTTTGGCATGGCGAATTGCCCAATCAACAGCAACTGGAAGAATTAAAAGCTGCAAGTATCTCTCAGCGTGGTTTACCACAGGCTTTATGCGATGTACTAGAACGAATTCCGGCCGACACCCATCCCATGGCTGTGATGCGTAAGGGTTGTTCTTTCCTT